>CAZXZT010000053.1:0-6271 GCA_964645695.1 uncultured archaeon | reverse complement strand
CATAATCCAAGATGTACTTGACAGTCATCAGTGATAGTACATCCTAATTCACTTGAGGGCAAATCAACGTCAACAAAGACACTTTCTGGACCCGTTACGCCATATTCACCTTTCTCCAGAGTATAACTGTAAGATCCAGTTGTATTGAATGGTTGATTGACCCTTTCCCATACTGGGACAAGTCCATTTCCCGATATTATGTCATCTATATCTTTTTCACCGCTTTCATTGAAGTACAAAAGGCCTGATGATAGAAGCAGGACTACTGCTGTGATTCCTGCAAAGACACGTTGTTCCATACATGATTATTTACGGCCTTCTTATAGAGTTTAACCGTGAGGGAAAGCTATTCCAGCCACGTATAACGTATTCATGATACTTTATTATCCTCAGAAGCTCTAGTTATTTCAGATATACTTGGCAATCTCAGCAAAGCTTGATGAAATAAAGCGCCCCCGATTACAAGATAGCCAGCCAGTGCAACTATACTGACCAGTACTGAGTCATGGACGTCGTAATGTATGTTCTCCAGAGCACTGGCGTTCAGGAATGCAAGAAAAAGGTAGAGGAACGCCAGACGGCTTGCGACCCTTGCTCCGTTATCGTTCTTGATTCCATAAGCTATCCACATTCCGGCGCCTCCGAGGAATAGAACGGTGCCCAAACCGAAACTGGCAATCAGCAAGAGATCTTCTAATTCGATATCTGGAAAACGTCCTTCAGTCATCAGTAATTTCCAGAATTCTATAGAACCGCCAAAGAATAGCCCAAAACCGGCAGAATAGAATGGAGCAGCAGGTTCTGATTTGAAGGTGTTCAGATTGACACCAATGAACAGAAAGATCAGCATGACGAATGGAGAGATCAGAATCATTGCACCATATCCAGTATCTTCAGAATGGAGGTCTATACCACCAAGAATCATTATGATGTCCGCAATCGTTCCAAAGACGACCCCCACCCCGCAGGCTAAGTACAATTTACGTTCCACAAGTTTATCCTCGACATCCTTTATCATCCAGAAGAATATAGACATTGCCGGTACGATGTAGGCCAGCATCCCCAGGACATTTGCTTGGAATATGACTGAATCCATGTTACGAATTCATTTTCCTGCTCAGAGCAATTGCAGTAAGTATTATTGATAGTGCTGAAACGCTCAGCGACAGGCCGGAGAGGCCTTCCTCATCGGTCTTTTCGACGGGTGCAGATACATATTCCCTTATGGTGATTGAATTTATGTGCACTTCGTAAATCGGACGATCACCGAGCCCAGTGCCTACACGTGGTACAAGTTCATCACCCCCATCAAGATTGTTGGTCGTTGGTACAGCCGCAGCCGCTTGCACTAATTCCATACCTTCTCTTACAATCCCAAATACGGCGTAACCGGGATCGCCTTCGAAAGTCCGATTCCCGTTATCCAGACCGTGTTGAGGTCCGTCACAGATGTAGAATTGGCTGGTCGCAGAATCCGGATCAGCTCCTCTGGCCATACCAATAGCTCCATTGATGTGAGTCAGATTCCCATTTGCTTCGAATGGTATAGTCTCTTCTGACCCTCCGTCTCCACAGAGAGGATTTGTGAGAGGGTACTCAATAATCGTTTTACAGGTGGGGTCTCCGCTTTGAATAACAAAATCATCGATAATCCGATGAAAAAAGATACCATCGAAGAAGGATTGATTCACTAGGTCCACGAAATTGGTAACGGTGTTTGGGGCCCAGTTGAGGAACAATTCCAGCACGATCTCACCCTGGAATTCGCCTCCTCCGCCAATACCTCCGTCATAAGTGATATTGATGACAATAATCGGATTTCCTTCATATGAATTCTCCATCGGACTTGCGTCTGCAACCGTGCCCGGCGTGAACAGAAGAATCATCGACAGGAGAATTGCCACCCTCATGTCACGCCCATATATGGTGGCTTTTTACGATTATAGCTTACAGATGCAGGTCTTTTCGAGGATCATCATCAGTTCCCCATTTCGATATGAAATCCTTGGTCTTCTCGTACATTTCCTCAAATGAATCCCAAACATAGAGCACTGGTTGATATTTGGTCACATCATAGGGCCGTGTTTCCATCTCTTCGAAGTCAGGTGTGCGGTATTCTATCCGCAGGTTACAAACACAAGCCTCACTCTCACCACACCCTTCGCCAGCGGTGCATGCGTGTTCCATTTCACCAAATGAGGATAGAAGTCCAGGTCCTAGAGATTTGATTTCACCATTTTCCCTACAGGCACCAAATTCCATAATAAACCAATAAATTGATCCTAACCTAGTTACGGCAGCATCCGTTTCGGTTCTCATATCTGCTTCTCCAAATAGAATATTCAGTTCTGCCCATTCAGGCACACCCAACATCGCCGTGTGTCCTACCAGTTCGTGAACAACGTCTGGTTCTGGGGTGTAAAAAGGCCTTGACGAGTGCCTGATGTATTGTGTCGAAAGGAACACCTTGTTGGCCAACGCAGTGTGGAACGTTTTAGGATGCACCAGTCCGCCAACCGGTTCTTGCCTGAATCCCGTCATCTCTTGCAATCTCTCACTTACTTCCTGTAATTGTGGTATCCTATCATCGGGCAATCCTAATTTCTTAGCATTATTCAGATACTGTTTGCAAGCATATTTTTCATGTACGGGCATAATCCTTTCCATTATTGCGGCCCAGACTGCGTCTTCATCCTCGGAATAAGGGGCATGAGGGATTTTCGTGTTTCTTCTCTCATCCATGGACATATCATTCCATTCCATGGCAATCTTGGCAATTTCGTTCCTTCGGGCCCGATATCCCTCATCCTGGAATCCTGGGTGGTCAGGGTCAAGTTCAACGAAAACGTTCCCACCGACTATCTTTACAGCAGAGTTCGCCTCATCTGTATGCTCACTAACCCCTTCATCAGGTCCATGCATAGAACATCACTGCCTCCACAACAGAACGTTATAATTAAAGCAATAAGTTCATCGCAACGTATACGATAGCTACATTGATGATAATCATTA
Organism: uncultured archaeon; assembly: GCA_964645695.1. Classification (GTDB taxonomy): domain Archaea; phylum Thermoplasmatota; class Poseidoniia; order MGIII; family CG-Epi1; genus CG-Epi1. Next base: position 3,259 of record CAZXZT010000053.1, on the reverse strand, counting down.
AATAGTAAAGTTAGGCGTTCTTGATTGTGGATACAGAACAAGAAGACCGAACCCTTACAACAATCATGGTACTATCTGTTCTGGGTTTGATAGATTCCTTGTATCTGACCTATCTTCACTCGCTTGTTGCAGGAGGAGGAGGATGCCCGACTCAGAATCTTCCCGGACTTGATTGTGGAGAGGTTCTGGCAAGCGAGCAAGCCGAATTTCTTGGCCTACCTGTCGCCTGGGTTGGAGTTCTTGGTTTCATCATTCTATTCTCACTGGCCCTAGATCGTTACTTGAATATGAATCTGGAAAGGACACGGTATAATGTTCTTCTCCTTCCGTTGGTAGGGCTGTCGGGAAGCGCTTTTGGGGCCTACCTGACGTACGCTGAAGCTTTTATCATCCATCAGTGGTGCCCGTTCTGCCTCATTGCCTTTGCCCTTACATTGGGAGCGACATTTCTCGCTGTAAGGACGTACGGCAATGAACTGAAGGCCTATATCGGAGGAAAAGATGGCGTCTAAAAGAAAACGCAAGATGCAACTGAAGGCATCGAGGGTAATTGATGACAAGATGAAGGCCCGCCGTGACAAATTCAGCGAGAACATGTGGAGATTTGGGCCCCCAATTCTTGCTGTCTTGATTCTTCTGGTTGTCATATTCTTTGCTTTTATCTATGAACCCGGTAATCCCAAGCCTGAAGAATGGACACTTGAGGAAGCCGAGACAGGCGTCATGTATTCATCCAAGGATTATTATGACGGCGATAGCTTGACTCTGGTCGAATTTTTCCAATCCGGATGTGGACATTGTCAGAAGCAGGCACCCGTGCTGAAAGAGATAAACGGAAATTATTCCGGCCAAATCAGCATGTTTTCGATTGGTGGATATAGTTTGGGAGGCGATACGGACAGTAAAAGTGACATATCCTCATTCAAATTCCAGTATCACAACTCTCAGTGGCCACATTTGTACGACCCTTCCGGTGACCTTATGAGAGATTACAAATTTAGCTCCTACCCCTCGATGGCCTTGATAAAAAACAATGAAATCGTTTATCAGCATAGTGGTGGCTTAACCTATGAACAGCTGTCGGCAGAGATTGAAAAGCATATTTGAATAGCAAATATTTAATATCTGCATTCGGTGGAAAATCTGAATATGAATAATCGCGGATTCCTAGCTCTGCTCCTTTCAACGTTTTTTGTTACCTCAGGTTGTCTTGAGGGGCTGGACAATCAGCAGAACGATAACGATTTCTGGGGAGACGACTGTGAAAAAGTCTCAGACGAAATTTGTGTTGCAGGCCCGGCATCTGATTTCGAATTGATAGATCAGTTTGGTAACCCAGTCAATATGTCTCAGTTTGAGGGAAAAGTAGTTATTATCACGTTTCTATACACTCATTGTCCTGACGTTTGCCCTGCTGTCACGTACCAGATGAATAAGTTGTCCGAAGAACTGGGAGACGATTATAACGAATCGGTTGTATTTCTTAGTGTTACGGTAGATCCCGAGAGAGACACCCCTGAACGTCTCGCGTCTTGGACCTCTGACAGAAACGTTTCATGGCAGTTTCTGACATCAACGGCAGAGTCTCCCGTGGGTCACATGCTGTCTGTCTGGAAGGATTATGGTGTAACAGTCAACATCGATGAAGATGCTTGTGGTGGTAATGGTCACTATATGGAAGGCTATGAGGGATGCCATTGCAATCCAGGCTACATTCAGGATCCTTGGAACATAGACGATTGTGTAGAGGACCCAGATCATGACAAGAATGCTACATTTGAAGATGGAAGTCTTGAAGGCGATATACTTTCGGCTCTTGAACTTTGGTCCAGTGGAAATGTTAATGCAAGTGAGCTGATGAACGGTAGTACTCAATTTGGTCATGAGTTACCAGGCATTTCACAACTTATCTCACAAACGCTGGCCACAGATTGGAGTATGCAGGATACAAATGGTACACAGCATTCTTCTTCCACTTATTATGAACAGAATCTGACTTTAATCGAGTTTTTCCATACTAAGTGCCCACATTGCCAAGACCAGATTCCGGTACTGAAAGAATTCCATTCCAATCATTCTTCAAACGTCAGCATAATTTCAGTAGGGGGATATTCTCTTGGGGGCCATGTTGATAATATGAGCACCCTGCAGAGCTTTGCAAATGAGCACAACACAACATGGCCTTATCTGCATGATGATTCACATCAGCTTATGAACGCTTTAGGAGCGAGTAGTTACCCTAGCTGGGTACTACTTGATGGGAATCAAATAGTTGGTCGTTCTTCAGGTGCTAAGAGTTATGAACAATTAGTGGATTTGGTCGAGGATCGTTCCGAGCCTGTAATTCTTAGTAAACAAATTAATCAGATATTAGGAAATCTAACACATTGGGAACAAGGGCACATGTCGGATGAACAAATGATAGGATTCATTGCTAGTGTCCTGAACTACGAGTTTGAAGAGAAAAGCAATGGTGTTAGAGAGTATGGAGTCAGTCATTCGTCCAAGCTTTACATTATAGACCGGGACGGAGATGTGAGAGTCTTGTGGCGTGGATATGACTGGACCTATGCATCCGTTTATCACGACGTCGTGATGCTCCTTTAGTTTAGTAAGGCCCATATACCCGCTTTTTCTATACATGTTTCATGACACTTCTGGCCTTTGGTGACGGTGGTCTGGTTTTCTTGGACCAGGATTTCAGTTATCTAAGTATAATCTGCTCCTTTATCTCTTTGTTTGTTGGAATAATTATGACCCAGTCAGGATTTGACAAGATCTTCAATTGGGAGGCTGAGCTCGACTTCATGACTGAGAAGTTTTCGAAGACGATTATAGCCAATTTCTCCACTCTCGGTCTTATTCAGGTGACTATTCTTGAAACGCTTTCAGGTTTGCTCTCTTTGCTTGGTTCTATCATGGTGCTGTTTTTTGATGACGAGTCCTATGGAATAATGGGGCTCATTTTGGCAGCGGTCTCATTTTGTATTCTAATGGCCGGCCAGAGGATCTCGAAAGATTATGACGGAGCGGCAGTCCTAGTCCCCTATTTCCTTCTGACTATGATTGGCCTTTTTATGTACGGCAACTAGAAACCACAGATAGTAGCTAGATCATCTACGGCACCTGGTGACGTCAATCCTACAGCTAAGAACAATACGGCCAGAAAAAATACTGGGACTGCAGCAGTACGATTTACGAGAGGTGGATCCCAAGTCATGTGCATGAAGAAAGAACCAATGAACCAACATTTGATGGC
>CAZXZT010000052.1:0-6326 GCA_964645695.1 uncultured archaeon | reverse complement strand
CCAATTTGCAGAAACTCAAACCTACAAAGATATCCTGATCGGAAAATCCAGTTCCTTCAAAAAAGTCTGAGTGCCTCCTCAACCCTGCCTAATTCCACACCCGTGCTTTGTCTGCTACAGACTGCACCGTTTGATGAGGCTACAACACCTGCACCTACCAACGGCATGCCAAAATTCACCGTTCCTTCCATAATGGGGACATCCAAGACTTTTTCCATCATTTGTCGATCCCGGGCTGTTATGTCAGGATGGCAAATTCCTCCCTTGTTAGTAACACAACCGATCATGCCTAAAGTGTCCATCTGATTCAACGATTTGGGCGTTATTTCCACTCCAAGGACTTCTTGGGCTAATTCCCTTGTACGGGAACCCAGTCTTTCGTTACAGAATCCGCCATAGTCATTAACCAGGAAGTTATTTCCTATGGCGTTGGAACGGTCAGAAATCACCCCTATTCGCAAATCAAGATCAGAGGCTATTTTATCCAATTTTTCAATTTCACGAGAAGTTACCAGATTTGAAAGCAAGAGTCCTTGAGCATTCATAGCGATCAAGGTTCCTATCACACGGCTACCACCTATCGTAATGACCTCAACGGTAGTCTCTAGAGCCTTGGAAATTGCTTCAATATCGTCTTGAGGTATACCTGGAGGGACTAGAGTTAAAGCATCATTAGTTGTGCAAAAAACTCCAGAATAAGGACTATTGAAAAGATCTCGCTGAAGTAAGGCCATACGGCTATTCGGCGAGATGTACCACTACACTGCCATCTTCAAATTTCAAAGCTCTTACCCGGACTTTTGAAGGGGGTTTTTCGATGCCACGTGACCAGATGTGTTGGTTTACGGGGGGATCAATGAATAACTGCTTGTCTTCGCCACTACCGCTACGTGCCGCATCCGCAGTTGTCAAAATCTCTCCATCCCTTTCTGGTTTCATGTGTCTGGTTATGAAATCCTCAACCATTCGCATTGCTACAGGAGCGCGACGAGTGCGTGGAACCTTGTGGAGCTTGCGCAATGGAATTGTGTACAACCTCTCCTGCATTAATTCATCGTCAGCCATTCATATCACCTATGAAGTTTACCACGGCGCCAGAAGTGGCGCTTAGGATGGTTAGTGAATCTCCGGTTTGTTCTCTGAATCACCCAAGCTGGAACTCTGCGATTACGCTTGACCAATCTATTCAAACGCAATTTTCTGCCGTAGACTTTCCTGCTGGACATTAGTATTTTTTGAGAGAACTCATCTCCTTCTCTAGTTTTTTCTTGACTTTAAAAGCTGTATTGTCCAATACGGACTGGCCCTTGGGAGTCAGACCACGGCCACCTTTTTTTGATTTCTGTACAAAGCCTGCAATCTCGAGTTGTTGCATTATCAGTCTAAGAACCTTACGGCTTCCATTGTTACTTCTATTTGGTTTAGAACCCCGGTCCCGGCTTCCAGAATAATGGCGGGCTAAACGTTCTGTCCCTATAGGGCCATTGACTCCGATTTTCCTAAGGACTGAAGCTGTGCGAAAATACCACCAATCTGGTTGCGATGGCGATTGTTCCTTATGTACTGAAGTCTTGACAAAATCTGACCAGTCCGGAGGTTCAATAGCATCCACGCTCTTGAGACTGCCGGCAAGCGCGCCAACCAAGTGCTCTCCAGGTACGTCGTAATGTGTTGTCACGTGAATAAACCTCCACGGGAATGAGGCGCCACACGGACTATATTATAAACTTAAGCCTAATGCGAATCATATAATGGATGATATTCATAAATTTATAGAAAATCACAACACAATGACTCTAGCCACTAACGGTAAAGGTGGCGTTGGAGCGGCTGCTGTGTTCTATGCGCCAATCAGCAAGTCAAATTCACTCGTGTTTGTAAGTAATCCCGAATCCGAGCACATAAAAAACTCAAAAATGGCCAAAGAATGTGCCGCAACTGTACAGGAAGACGGATTGAAATGGGACCAGATCAAAGGCTTGCAGATGAAAGGTATAGTGAACAAAGCTGAAGAAAAATATTGGGAGACCTACTTCGAGAGATATCCGTATGTGAGAAATGATGAAACCTTATCGAAGGCATTGAAAAAAGTTGATTTGTATGAATTCCGAATAACCTGGGCTCGGCTCATAGACAACGAAAAGGAATTTGGAAAACGAACGGAAGCGACCTACTAATCGGCAAAGAGGCCTTTCTGATGGAAATACCAGACCATTGACACAAAAAGAATTATCAGAACGGTTATTACTATGAATCCCAGGGTCTTGCCCATGACTGGAAATAAGAATAAAACAAATAAACCTACAAAGAAGGTCCAAAGCAGAAGATAGAGCAGATAGGCATGGGGTGCTAGCTCCGGATCCGTAGCAGAACTCAAAGTGAACAATCCCAACCAATTCATAATTTGCTAGTTCGAATATACTAATTATCCTTTGGGGTACGTATTGATTCGATGAAACCCCGGTCAATCAGGCCACGGCCGACCAGTGCAGTATAGTTGACCAGCAATAAAACTAGGATTCCCGAAGTTATTACTATCAAATGGGAAACAAAACCTACGCTTTTGATATTGTCGATGAAAATAGTCCCCTCAGAAGCAAGGAAGAAACTACTTGCGCCGTAGGCTGCAGTAAAAGAAATTGAATAAAAAATAACATTGTTCCTATTCATGAAATTTCTCCGATGACTGGTACCATCGGCCTCGATCCTCGCTTCAGAACGAAGTGCCTGCACAGATAGTGAATAAATGACCAGCATTATCGTAATGACCATAAATATCAAATCAAAAACAAAACTGGGTTGGTTTTCTTGAGAATATAGCATAACTCCCACATGATATGCAAGAAAACTCCAATAACCTATCGCAAAGTATGCCGAAAAAACTGAAACCATCGGGTCTGTCCAATGTTTGGAAGTCATGCGGAAAAGAAGATAGAACGTCAGTAAACCCAAAATCGCCATTACAACAAACCACTTTATTTTAAATCCGAAACTGAGATCAGTACCTCTAGATTCTAAAAACGTGAAAATGCCAAAACCTATTATTGACCATAACAGCGGGGAAAGAAAATTAGTGAATTTTCCAAAACTGGACTGTTCACTACTTACTACCTTTAGCATACGCTGAAGTGCCAATTCTTTAAACGGAACACGCATCCACCATGCTTGTGCGAACTGCCAAAGGACAAATATGACCACCAAACCCAATGATAGCAAATTCTTCAATTTGCTTCCCTGTTCTGTAAATTCAAATAAATACCAAATTGTTAAAGCACCGAACAAAGACAAGGTTAAAGGGACAAACAACGTTCTACGGTAACCTCCAATTGAAAGATTCCTAAAGAACTCGAACCGAACCAGAAATGCTGTTATAAGATATCCAAACGAAAAACCGAAGCCTAATATCACAATCAAATCACTGGAAATTCGACTTAGAATCCCCAAAGTAATCAAAAAAACGGACAATGAAAGGGTATGAGGTGCGGTTTTTCTCGAAAATATTATCTGAAGAATTTCAAAATTAGTTATTACTTTTGGTCCAGTTTGCGATTCTTCGCCTATAGTAGATGACTCTGAGGCTTCTGTTTCAAAGTCAAGTTCGATTTCTTCTTCCATCAAATTTTGATTCCTTTTGTAATGACTTCTTGTCCGGTAGATAAAAGCATGTAACCCGAGATATTTCTGAAGCAAATGCGCCTTTTACCAACTTGCCACCAAACAAATTTATGGCCTTTATTTTTGCTTGTCGACCTTGAAGTCTTAATTGCATCCCAACATAGAATTCAGCTTCAGATTCAAATTCCTGCTTGAGAGAAATGGTGGATTCACCCTCATGAATAGCAAAACGGATTTTGGCATGTGTTGCTCTTTTAGCCCATACGGTGGGTTTTTCCTGAGAGAAAGCCTGGTCGGGACGCTTATCTGCGAATTCTAGGCTTGTGATCATGATTAGACCGTTCGGATGGGGGCGGGTTTGACCAACTCTCAACAGAACACCTCGGTCAATGGCTAGTGTATCATTTAGTGTCTTATTATCCTCAGATATTCGTAAATTCAACAAAAGCGGTGGCTCTTCTCTAATTTCTGCATGACCAGTTCTATCGCATTCGAGACACTGAACAACTCCCTGAAAACTGAAACCGCGCCTTACAGAGGTCTTACTCTTGAGAACATCATGAGGAGAATCATCCTCACACCCCTCACAATAAATCCAGAGTTGTTCCATTAATGCCTGAAATGCCGGATTCCCGTAAAGACCATGGCCATATTATGTTCGTCTGCGGCATCAACAATTTCCTGATCGCGAACAGACCCACCAGGCTGAATAATCGCGGTGACACCGGACTCGGCGGCCTCGTCAATTCCGTCCCTGAAAGGGAAAAATGCATCCGACGCCATGACCGTTTTTTGAGCGTCAGGAATCGACTTGGAAATCGCGATTCGGACTGAATCAATCCGGGACATCTGACCTGCTCCAATGCCGACTGTTCTTTTACGCTGAGCAAATACAATGGCATTGCTTTTCACGTGCTTTACAATCTTCCATCCAAACTGCAAACCCTCCAGCTCGTGGGTTGTAGGCTTACGTTTAGTGACTATCTTGCATTCGGATAAGTCTATCGAAACATCATCGGCTTCCTGGAAAAGCCACCCGCCATTAAGCGAACGGAGAGAAGGGCTCCTCTGATAATCAGAAAGTTCCCCTGTCTGCAACACCCTGAGATTTTCTTTTTCCGATAGGACCTCGATAGCCACATCGGTAAAGGAAGGGGCGATAACTCCTTCTTTGAATGCCGAGATTACATTTCTTGATAAATCCTCATCAACCTCCCCATTGAAAGCTACTATTCCTCCAAAAGCACTTTGGGAGTCTGTTTTGACAGCTATCTCATATGCTTTGGATAAATTACTGGCGCTAGCCACACCACAAGGATTGTTGTGCTTTACAATGACTGCAGTAGGTTCCTCAAACTCCATTACAATTGCCAAAGCTGCGTCGAAATCCAAAAGATTGTTGTAGCTGAGCTGTTTGCCTTGAATCTGGGTAGAATTTGAGACGCAAGGACCCTTAACTGATATATCTGAATAAAAGATAGCAGATTGATGGGGGTTCTCACCATATCTGAGGGGGGGACTACCAACCCCTGTAACATGTAAAGAAGAAGGCAAGTCTTCCTCACCAAATCTGGAACTCAGTTCATTCTGAATTATAGTGTCATATTCAGCAGTGTGCCTAAATGCCTTCAAAGCTAATTGACGACGTTGTTCTAGGTTAAGGCCTCCGGTCTCAATTTCCTTGGAAATCCAATCGTAATCTGAAGGATCGGTGACAACTGCGACTCTTGTATGATTTTTAGCAGCTGCTCGAAGTAAACTAGGCCCTCCAATATCAATCTCTTCGATCAGAGCATCCATGTCAACACCTTTAGAAGCTACAGTTCCAAATGGATATAGGTTACAAACCACCATATCAATTATTCCTATATTATATTTTTCTGTCTCAGACTTATCAGACTCTCTTGCAAGGATGCCTCCAAAGATTAGTGGATGTAGAGTCTTTACACGGCCATCCATCATTTCTGGAAATTTTGTAATATCCTCTACAAGCGTTACTGCAATTCCATTCTCAGACAGAACCTTAGAAGTCCCACCCGTAGAGAGAATCTCAATCCCATTCTTTACTAAGGAATTGGAGAAATCATCAATTGCAGATTTGTCTCTTACGCTAATCAGTACCCGGGAGACTGTTCGCCGTTCTAAATTCTGCTTCTCGGACTGCATGATAATTACAATAACCTAAGTACTGTCTGGAAGTTTCTTAAGAAACTCCCCAGGAATATCCTTGGTTAGATAGACTGTCGTGCCTGCCTTCATAATCTCATGGCCCGCCTCTTCAGTAGCCCTAACATCAGCTAACAGGACTATTGGTTTACCAATAATGTGACGACCGGCCTCCAAAGCATTTAGTCTTGTACTTGAAAGGTGAACCATGTTACGATCACCAGGATACAATCCATGTTCCAGATATTCTTCTGAGTCTTCTTTAGAACAAGCGAAATACAAATGCTCGGGGTTCTGATCGGTGGGCAAGTCGAGATCCAAATCAAGGGTGTGGGCATAGGTTGCTCTCAACCTACCGCCATTCAACTGGTAACGGCCCTTGGGATCAGTCTCTACTACTGCCTGTAAATGTCTAGTCTCCAAAAAATGAAAGTGACGTCTCTGTGCCTTTACGGCCTCAACAAATTCTGTTGCCTCAACCCAACCTTGTTTGTCCATCTCAAGATCAAATTTGTCCGGGAAGTGACGTAGAACTCCTGCCATTA
>CAZXZT010000051.1:0-6382 GCA_964645695.1 uncultured archaeon | reverse complement strand
ATTTTGGTTTTGACGTTGATTTACTACAGACATCACCATTTTTTGGAGGTCTGGGTTGTTTTCTGCGATAATAGCCATATTACTTTCGATAATATACATTATAAAAAGTAATATATAAAGTATTCGTTTTTTACAAGCTCAGATAGATCTCTGAAAACTATGGAAACCCCTAGAGTTTCGTAAAATTTCAGAGATTTGTAAATATTAGTATTATTAATAATATAATATGTTTTACTATAATTGATTAAATAATATAAATCACTAAATACTAGTAAAAACCATTATTTTAGTATTATTGTTAATATTATATATTTTAGTATATTGCATTATATTATCATCTATCCTTTATCATGCAATCCTTTGACGCTATCAACATCTTCCCACCATTCCAGATGTTCTTCCTTTTTCCTGGCAACATGCTTTGCCCATTTCCCGCCAGGAACAGGTTTTTCTTTATCAATATACTTTCTGTGGCCTAGGTAGACCCGTGCTGTCACAGTTTTCCCGTTCTCCAGCTCGACTTCCCGCATTTCCCGGTTGTATGCCGATTCTCCATGCTTTTCAGGGTCGTATCCTTCCAGTTCATCGATTCTTGAGACCATCTCATCCATTTTCTCAGGGACGACAAACACCAGCATTCCATGTACGTACTTTTCCTTCTCTTCAACTAGCATGGGATAGGCTCCCATATCGAATAGTTGGCAATCTTTGATCCGTCCGTATTCCATTCTGGAGATGCTGTCCCCCCACAGCCGGAAATTCGGCTGTTCTGGAAGCAGGGTCCCGTATACGAAAAAGGGCATGTCTGTCATTGTGATTTAGGTATCTTATGGTTATTTATAAGGTTAGAAAGTCGATAAAATATGGATTGGATCGAAGGTATTGGTTTGCTGGCAGGGTTCCTAGGTGTTTTAGGTTGGTATCCGCAAGTTAGGCGTGTTTGGGTTGATAAGAGAGCAGACGGTGTAAGTGTTCCAACTTTCACAGTTATTGCGATTTCTCTAGCGTTGTGGTTAACCTATGGTATATTGAAGAATTCAATTGCTATTATTACTGCAAATTTTTTTGCTTTAATTATGATAACAAGTATTGCAATTGGCGCTTATCGCTTACCGACGGCTTAATTTCTATTCAGGAGGTGGGATATTGTATTCGCCTTCTTTTTGGTTAGTCTCAGGAGCCTCTTTCTTTGTTTCCTCGTCTTCTTCAGCTTTTTCCTTTCTAATATAATCTTCGCGATCGTCCCATCCACTTGCAGACTTTGGGGCCCCAGTCGTATCCTGATTGAACAAGTTCGAATGCTGATTATCCTCGTAGGAGGGCTGTGGATCATCCATAGTGAATGCTAGGACTATACCAATTATCAATATTAGACTGCCACAGCAGCAAGCTCCAAAGGAACTTAAAAGTGAAATCAATCCTTCGGCGAATGCTTGCCCTAGCATATCTCCATCATAAACCAGTACTTCTTTGCCTTTACTATCCCATGTATATATTCCGTCCTTACAACCAGATCCAGTAGTATTACGCTTCTCATCTTCATAGTTAGTGTATTGCTTACATAGAGTTCCAACAACGATCCATTCATCGTCTCCAACAATATCTTGAACATAGTCACATCTTGGTATGAAAATCTGGTCACCATCAGCATTTGTTAATGTAAAATTTGTGACTAAATCACAATCATCTGCTGTGAGGTTCCAAGTATCATTGCCGTGCCTTTCATTGTGCCCTCCAGTCATACCTCCAACGTATTTGCTTTTGATGTGAACATATAAATGAGGGTCTGCATCACTTTCTCCTTTGAGCTCTATTGTGCCATCTATATCTTCGTAAAGTTTACCTTCTTCGGCAGTTTCTCCAGCTTTCTTAAGTCCAGTTCCAATAACTATTATTCCTACTATAATAACAATAATCCCAATGACAATAATAACAAGTGGTACTTTGTTCATGTTATTTTATTTTCTACCCCTATATAAGTCAATTTCAAAATAGTTTTTTGAAGAATCACAACAGGCCCATTTCTTTCATGAATTCAATCAGATAATCCCTGTTGGTGTAGATAGTCCCCCATAATGTAAAGATCCCCAATCCTATGAAGAGTCCTCCTGATTTTCTCTTCTCCAGACAGTCATCCCTGTCACCAATAGAGTACAGGGGATATTCCATGTACTGTGAACAGCTTTCGAACTCGTATGTCTGGCTGTTAAGAGCATTGTAGTAGTCCTCTGTTGCACTGTTCCAGAAAGCCAGACCGAATACAATTAGACAGATTCCCAGCGTGGTCCCTATCACCAATTTCCAGTAGTTCTCAATTTCCACGGTTCTCAGAAAAGAAGTCCCCTAATAATTTTTTCTCCAATGGATAATATTGTTCTCAGGATATTGTAGAAAATGATCATTTTCTCCTCCCATGGTCTCGTAACGCAATGACTGTTTGGCTGGTCGCGACTACAGCTTCGTTAATAATGATGTTAAAATTCATTTTTTTTATTCCCAAATATTGTTGGTTTTAGAATAAGTATGCCAGAATGGGTAATACAAAAAGTTCCCAAGGAAGAAAGACGACAGCAAACTTAAGGTATCCTAACATAGTAGTAGTACAAACTGTAAAACATTATATATAAAGTTAACGGTAAAACAATTATATTATATCTTTGCTTTTTAGAGGATATATTTGCAAATGTTCTACTATGGATAAAATTAGGAAAAAGGTGGGACACAGAATCTTCTGGAATATGCCGTTGACACATTCATAATATACAAGAGCCTAGTGACGATAGATGGGCAAGGGACATTGCTTGGTGATAGGTGCCGGAGTCAATGGCCTTTCATCCGGTATCAGGCTTCTTGAAAATGGATGGAAGGTAACTATCTGGGCGTCCGAATTTTCACCCAATACCACTTCTGATGTGGCAGCCGCGCTATGGTACCCGTTCCTTTCCGCTCCCGTTGAAAAGACAGATAGCTGGGGCTCTAATACGTACAGTGTAATGGAACATTTGTCCCTGTTTCCAGATACTGGTGTCGCAATGACTCCGACGCATGAATATTTCAGGGAGACTCAGGCGGATCCATCCTGGAAAGAGGTTGTTCAGAATTTTGAGCGCAGGACCGGCAATCTTCCTGAGGGCTATGTCGAATGTTTTTCGTTCGTGACTCCGGTTATTGAAATGCCAATATATCTTCGTTGGTTACGACGGCAGTATGATTCCCTAGGTGGAGACTTGCAACAGAGAACGGTTTACAGTTTTGATGATTTTCCAGACATTTTCAATGCGGTTGTCAATTGTACCGGCCTTGATTCTGGCGCTCTGCTGAATGATGATGAAGTATATCCTGTCAGGGGTCAGATAATAAGGGTGAAGTCGTCGGTGGCTGAAATGCATCTGGATCAGCAGATAGAAACTTTGGCCTATATCGTTCCAAGAAGCGAAGACGTGGTGCTGGGAGGAGTTGCCCAGCAGGGAAATTGGAATCTGAATCTAAGTGATGATGATCACGATAGCATATTGGAGAAATGCGGTTCAATTATTCCGGAACTGAAAAATGCCGAAGTAATAGAGGATCTGGTTGCTCTCAGGCCCGGCAGGACAGTAGTCAGATTGGAGAGGGAAATCCTGGGAAAACATCCAGTGATCCACAATTATGGCCATGGAGGTTCGGGAGTAACTCTTTCTTGGGGTTGCGCCGATGAGGTTGTGGAGTTGGTCAATGGCTGAAAAGCGTGGAACACATGACTTTGTTGCAGACCCCCGGAATCTGGAGATTCTGATCTATATCAATGGCAAATTTTATCCTAGGCAGGATGCTTCGGTTTCCGTACTTGATAGCGGGTTTCTCCTTGGTGATGGAGTATGGGAAGGGATTCGGTTGCACAATGGCAAATTCCTTTTTCTGAAACAGCATCTCGAAAGACTTTTCTGGGGCGCATCCCAGATAGATATGGATATTGGAAAGACGATGGATGAGATTACTTCCATACTTTATGATACGGTAAAATCCAACAAGATGAAAAACGGAGTCCACGTCCGTCTTGTGGTTTCACGAGGTGTCAAGTCGACACCCTATCAGGATCCAGGTTTCACTGTTTCTGGACCCACTATCGTTGTGATTCCCGAGTACAAGGCGCCATCTCCTGAAACGCAAAAGGATGGAATAAAACTGGTATCCGTAGACGTCATAAGAGGCTCAACCAATGTCCAGGATCATCGGATAAACAGTTTGAGCAAATTCAATTGCATTCAGGCCTGCATAGATGCCAAGCGGAAAGGCGGGGACGAGGGTTTGATGATGGACCCCCATGGTTACGTTTCAACATGCAATTCCACGCATTTCTTCATGGTGAAGGGCAGGACGGTCTGGACATCCACGGGTGAGTATTGTTTGAGGGGTGTCACGAGACAGAATATCATTGATATATGCAGGACCAGTTCCATCCCGATCTATGAAAGAAATTTCACTCTGTCTGATGTTTATGAGGCTGATGAGGCGTTCGTTACAGGAACATTTGGAGGAGTTGTACCCGTCTACGAAGTTGATGACCATGAATTAGCAGTTCTACCGGATGATTCTATGGTCAAAGAGTTGCAGTCCCATTACAATGATTTAGTAGAGCAGGAGAGTTTATCGTGATCAGAATTGCGATGTGGTCTGGCCCACGTAACATATCAACAGCTATGATGCGTTCATGGGAAAGTAGATCGGATACGTTTGTGATTGATGAGCCATATTATGCGTATTATCTAAGTAAAACAGATCTTGATCATCCTGGAAGAGAAGATGTGCTAAGAGAGGGAGAGTTGGACTGCGAAAGAGTGTCTCATGATTTAATCAATGACGTAAAGAATGATTGTTCAATTTATTATCAAAAGCACATCACACATCATCTTTTAGATTCGATAGATAGAGAGTGGATGAAGTCAGTTACAAATTGCTTTCTGATAAGGGATCCAAAGGACATGATAATCTCGTATAGTAGAGTTCATCCCGATCTGAACATGCATCTATTAGGTTTGGAGGAACAGAAAGAGATATTCGAATATGTGAGTAACATGGCGAATGATATTCCACCAATAATTGATTCTAAGGACGTACTAATGAATCCTAGAGATATACTTGGTAAATTCTGTGAAAAGATAGGAGTTATTTTTTCTGAGGAAATGCTGAGTTGGCCTAGAGGTGCAAGAGATACCGATGGGAATTGGGGGAAATATTGGTACAAGAATGTAATGAATTCTACCGGTTTCAATGAGTACAAACCTAAGGTTGAGGATGTTCCTGAAAGATACGAAGAGCTTTATTTGGAGTGTTATTCATTATATGAGAAATTGCATAAGTTGAGGATAAGGTAAATGTCAGGTATAACTCCTAGACCTTACTATCTTCTTGGTTTAGCTATCCCTTTGTCAGTTATTATTGGAAATTATCTGGGAGATTTTTATGCTGGCACAGCTACCTTCCTTGGCCTTGTTGTTTTCCCTTTACTTGATCTGTTGTTAGGGGAAGGTGAAGACAGTAATCCAGAAGATGTTTCACCTGTTTTCTTTGATGCAATTCTATACATGCATGTCACTCTACAGTTTGTTGCGATTACATCTTTCATAAATTTTGTATTATCTGATCCCGAATTCAACTTCCTAGTATTGTCAACTCTGTCTACGGGGCTTAGCAGTGGAATTTCTGGAATAGTTGTGGCCCATGAATTGATTCATCGTAAGGGTTTTCCGAAGTATTGTGGGTATCTTCTTCTTTGGACAACATCTTACTTGCATTTTGAAAGTGAGCATGTCCGTGGCCATCACAAGTATGTTGGTACCGACTTAGATCCAGCTTCTGCTAAGGCTGAGCATGGTCTTCAATATTTTGTTTTAACTACCGTACCTAAGCAATTTGTCGATTCCTGGAAAATAGAAATGGAAAGAAGTAATTCCATTTTTTTCCATCAAGCTAGTTTATTCCTGTTGATTGAATTATTTACTTTAGTTGGATTATATTATCTATTTGGAATGGGAGTAGTATGGGCCTTCCTGGGTCAATGCGCAGTCGCTGTTTATCTTTTGGAATATGTGAATTATATCCGTCACTGGGGTCTGAGGCGCGATGTCAAGGACAGAGTCACGGCCCAGACGAGCTGGCAATCGGATGCTCGTTTGAGTCGCTATGTCCTTGTAGAACTTACTAGGCATGCTGATCACCATCTATTTGCCAACCGGGCCTATCAGTCGCTTCGTTCCCATGATGATGCACCTACTTTGCCCAGTGGTTATTTCGCCTGTTTTTACCTGGCTCAGATTCCTCTTATCTGGAAAAGGGTGATGTCCAGGCGCCTTCCAGCCTGAATTCATAGTTAATTTATATCGGCCACTAATAATCCGTCATG
>CAZXZT010000050.1:0-6542 GCA_964645695.1 uncultured archaeon | reverse complement strand
AAACTAAAACAACTTTACAGTAGATAAATTTATATTGATGTCTGTTCAGTACAATATGATATATATGAACTTTTCAACGGACTTTGCTGATTGGGACATGATGAACTTTTTCGTTTCAATGTTTCTGGTAGGAATTGGCGTTGCACTTCTGGCAACCGGGGCTTTCACGAGCTATTTTGGTGCCGGTAAGTCACAAAAGATTGGATTTGCACTTCTATTCTTTGGTGTCGTCATGCTGGTAGCTGTTTATGCCTTGACCTACGACGTTACGAATGCTGTTGGAAATATGTTTGATTCTGAATTGTTCATGCAGGCTCTTGCTTCGGGAGTTGCTGCGCTGGCTGGCATGATGGCGGGAATGTTTGTCGTTCTTTTTGTTCTAATGAAAGTTGATACAGTCGATGATTTGGAGGATCTCGATCTTGAAGATCTGGAAGACCTGGACCTTGACGAAGAACTGAAGAAACTCGAAGAGGAACTGAACCAGGATAGCGAGGATGAGCCTGCGGATGAAGATGAGGCTCAGGAGGAGGAAGAATAATGGACGCCGAATATATGGACATCGTAATAGCAATGTTTATCGCGGGTATGGAGATATCAATGCTTGGCATGGGACTGCTTATAGCAGTCTATGGCAGTAGCAAGACCCGAAATGTTGGTTTTCTTTTCTTGCTGGTTGCTATAGGTTTATGCTACTATCTAATGACTGCCACCGGTGACGCTGTAGAAATACACAATTCGCTACTGGCGTTTGTCGGAGGAATGCTGGGCGGAATACTTGGGATTATAGCTTTCCTCGTGGCGATAATAAAGTCATAGTTTTAGAATAACGAACTTGGCACTACCCTAAAATAGAATAGTTATTCGTAAGAATCGTGAGCGGGGATAAAGAGCTCTGGAAAACCGGCAAATCTGCCGAGGACTTAGATGGAGAAGAGACTGAGAATGACGAAACAATAGACCTGTCATCGCCTTCACCTGATACGGGCAAAGAAAATGAAGAAATTGATCTGGAACAAGACGATAAAGACGACAGGTTGCCTCTGCTCACAGAAAAAGATGAAGTGAGCATTAGAACCATTGGACTTGTTGGCACGATAACCATTCTTCTCTTGACAGGAGTACTGTTTCTGTTATTGTACGACCAGAAAATCGTGATAGAAGTCCCCTATGAAAAATATGAGGAAAGAGCAACCTATGACGTAGAAGGAGCACTAAATTTTGAGAGTACGGTTGATGTTCCGCTACCCATAGGATTTTTTGACAATGATGTAGTGATAAATAATCTCGACATAGCCTTTTCAGGCGAACTAAAGGCAGGTATCAAATCACCCAGTACACAGTCCATGGATGGTTATGGCAACATGCAAAGTGTTTTCAAGAAATATTTGGAACAAAAACTGGACCATGTAGAAGGGACTATCCAAGAAGAAGGTGAGGAGCCAGATGAACTCAAAAATGGCCAAATAGAGAGTTTTCAGCACCAATTCGTAAACGAGGATTCCTTGAAAATTATAAGGTCCGAAATTGAGTCTAATGCTTCACATTCCTCTACACTAGCTGGCGATAGATGGTATTGGCAAAGTGCAACCGACTGGGTACCGCGTGACAGTAACACCGGATTGTTGCCTCATGGAAGCTCATATATCGGCAGAACACTTAAAGAAGGAAGCACCGGAATTGCAAATGAAAAGGGAATAGAGTTCAACTGGAAAGTGGAAGACGGGGGGAAAATAGACGGGGAACAAACGGCATTACTCAAAGTAGAGACTGACTATGTCGCGGATCCGATTTTAGGATATCAATATCAGTATGAATACTCGTTCCATTTTTACATGTCCGAGATAAGTAGCCTGCCTTTAAAATTCGAGATGATGCTATACTCTGATGCTAGTTCTCCTGGTGGTAAACTATACTCTATAAGTATGGAATACAAAGGAACTGTAAACTATATTGAGGAAGGTTACGAAGAGGTCCCTACAACGGCAACCAATACTGATTCAACTCAGAAAACCGGAGAATTTGAAGATTGGATAAATGGTGCACCAGCGCTTAGAAACGAGAGTTCCGGATATGACTGCGGAATAGATGCTAATTTCACTTTGCAAACCGGAATTCAGAAAGGGAAGGATGAAATTACAGAGTTTGATGATTACCTGAAATCTCAAAACGAAAAGGATAGACCTGCGTTTGTCGTCAATGCTAGTTACACAGACAGAAACGAAGGTGAATGGAAATTTACGATGGCCCATAATGATGAGCAGGCGGAAAATATAAATGGCTGGTTTATGACTTACAGCCGGAGCAACATATCTGGAGAAGTTGATTCGGTTGACAACCCAATACTGACAATGGATGACATTCCCAAACCTCTGACCGTGTGTTCAGCAGAAGAGGTCATGACCGATTTTGATGAAATTAAAAGTTGGTCCGTTGATGATAAAACTAAGACCGTTAACTACACGCAAGTTAATCTTCTATTAGGTCAAAACCTGGTTTCCAAACAGAGTCTGGCCTCTCCAATTTCCATTGTTAACTTCGGTAGCCTGAATCTGATCAATATTGTGTCCGATCTGAGTCAGGGAAACCTCAGACCAAGCGATTATTCAGACAATATTGATGTTGATACGGCTGGTAGCTACGCCTATTTTCTGGATAGAAAAGGAAATGACAAACTAGGTAATAGCCATCAGGAACTGGCTGCAGTGGACGCCAAGGACGGTCTAGTATTGTTTAATCTTCAAGCTATGAGCTCAGCATGATTAGCCAATGTAGTTTATGTCGGGTTGATCCTCAGATTCACCCGTGTCCATTTCCTTGAGCTGATTGGTTATTGAATCAACCTGCTTGGCACGGTCTTCAAGTTCCGACAGGTCGATTTTGATCTTCAATAACTTCTGGAGCGATTTCAAAACTGCACTAGCTGATTTGGGGTCAACCATGTAACCGCTAGTTTCACCCATCAAACAGCCTCCATGAATTCCTTGAAGCTTGCCTAGACCAAGAAGTAGACCTGATGCACCAACAATCCCTGCACCTGGTTCACCATCAATGAACTCCACGCCTGCACTTTTGAAGGACCTTACGATTTCATCTGAGGTTCCTGCACCTAGAACTCGAGGTTCTGGAACCAGTTTGCCGAGGCCGTATCCCCCCAGTGTGTAAATTGTAGTAACTCCCATCTGTTTTGCTAGCTCGATCAGCTTGGTACACAAATCGTACTGACCTGAGGAATCCATCCCTTGGTATTCACCAACCAAGAAGAGTAAATCCCTCGTTTTGCCCTCTCCACAATGGTAATACAGTTCATTGTTTACCAGCTTGACAATACCTCCATCATCAATAAGTACTTGAGGTGGAAAATACGAAGAATATATCTCCATACACTTTTTGGCATTTAATTCCTCGATAATATGAGTGGCAGCCAGTTTCCCAACGTTGCCAACGCCTGGAAGTCCTTCAAGAAGGATTGCATTCTCCAACTGTACATCCTCTATTTTGACTATCTCTGTAAAACCCATTAATCCTCTTTCAGCATCCGACGGTACTTTCCATATTTATCCTGTGGAGAAAAACGAGGAGGTAACGGATTGGAAGTACTTTCCGAACATTGAGGGCAAAGCCGGGATATCGTATATATCTGGCATGATTTACATTGAAAGATTAAGGTTTTCATCACGACCTCTCAAAAGATCCAATCCCTCCCTCGGACTTGAGGGTACTCAGAACTGTATCGACGGCTTTTTTTAGTTCATCTTCAGCCTGCTTGTAATTGGGAGCCCTGATGGAAATCCTATACAAGGGTGAACCATTGGAAGTTATCTTTAGAGTAGTGTCCTCGTTGACAGGACTTGGTTTTATTAGTGCACTTCTTATCTTTTCAACACCCTTAATATCATGGGAAACTAAATCCAAGATACCACCGATTGAAACGTGGGGAGGAGTCACATTATCAATTGCGATGTCAATAAAAGCAGGAACCCATTTGCCCTTCCATTCTTTCTTGAAAGAGGCGACATCGGTCACAGCCGCTTCAAAAGCTAAATACAAACTTCCAAAGGCGTCTTGCATATTATTTCGTATTTCGCCCTCGAGAACCTCCATTTTCGTATTGGACCTTTCAGAAACCAATTCCAGAAGCTTCGATGCTTTTTGCTCGTTTTTCCAAGCTCGGATTCTTGCCTGCTTTTTGTGTCCCGAAACTTGGCGTACTGATGCATCCACTATGTTACTACTTTTCTTTACTTTAGTGACCTTGGCCACAACCATCTGTCCTTCGCGAATAAAATCCCGAATATATTTGACCCAACCCGAAGCGACTTCAGATATATGCACAAAAGCCCGGTGTTCAGGAAATTCGAGTAAATCTAGATTTGCGCCAAAATCCTTTACTTCAACAACACGCCCAATTATGTACTCGCCTTCCGATGGAACGCCTGAGGGAGTCACTCAAGCTCCTCCAGAATCTCACCTATAATCTTGGCTTTACCGCCAGTTGGTAGGGCAATTGTAGAACCAGTTACAGGATCCTTAACGACCGTATCACATTTATCAAAGATTACCACAGTATAGTCGCTATCTGGGCTTTTGACCTTCAAGAATTTACTATTTGAATTTGACATCTTCACTCCGTTAATTCGAACTTCCTGGCCCTAATATTCCTTCTATGATGTGCCTTCCCTGTTTCGGTACAGCGATATCTGACATATACTCTCTTGGTAGGTTTTTCACGGCCTTCGGGTTTGGGCCTAGGGAAACCACCATATCCTGCAGTAACACGCCTGAAAAGTCTTTGTCCCCGTGCTAATTCAGAAGCTGGCCGTTTCTTTACAACCTCGACCTCATGCACTGTGTGTTTCTTTGCATATGGACTATACATCTTGATTTTTCGTGGTAATTTCATGATATATTCATCCTCGGGAAACCGTCCGACCCAACGGGTTTAATAAAGCTAATCCGGGAAAAAGTTTAACTTATTCCCTTCAGTTCTTTATGTTTCATAAAAAACATGGCCTGAATAATAGCTAAAGGAAGTTTGAACCAGAAATTCCTTGTGGCCTTACCCCCGTACTCCCCCCTAGTGAGATCTGCAAGCATGCCAAACATTGCTGGTGTTTTACCAAGCATAAATCCAATTCTCATAAAGCTTGATCGGTAGATCTTATGCTTAGTTTTGGCAGCACGATACATGTCTCTACTGTAATGTGATCTCCAGTATTTCTCAAAAAGGGTAGGGTCGTCTTTGGAAACTGCCTTGGCCGCCAGACGGCCACCCAACACAGCATGGTTTAATCCCTCACCATGGATAGGATTAACATGTCCTGCGGCATCTCCGCACAATACCCAATTCTCTCCAGATACTGGTTCGTCGAATAACTTTGAATCGTTGTATGAGGGAATAGCTGAACCAAACTGTTTGCAATCAACAAGCTCCCCAGTTTCAGACAATTTCCATTTTCTATCAATAAATTCACCAGGCCACCTTTCGTTCATCAACTTATGCAATGCTTCTTTCATGCCTGGTGTACCTGCGTTGAAACAGTATCCTATGTTGTAATGATCACTCTTAGGAAATATCCATAAATATCCTTCCTTGCCAGGAATCGCACCAAGGATAAATTCAACTTCATTTTCTGTTGGTTTTATGCCCAGATAATATCCTCCTGCTGCGAAAAGGTGATCTCTTGGAATTCTATCCATAAAATGACGACGAGTAAAACCATTGACGCCGTCTGCACCAATAACATATTTGGCAGTGTACTTCCCATTGATTTTCCATAATCCCTTCTCTAAATCAAGTGATTTAACTCGTTCAACGACATGCCCTGCTCCAGCCTCTTTCGCCCTATTGTACAAGTAAAAATCCCAATCATCTCTACGTACCATTTTGCCTTTATTTACAGGGATTTTTAGCTTAGTATTTTTTAGTGTAAACGAAATCGAAGACATTTCACACTCAATCGAGCTCTCTGGTGCATCCATCCACTCTATACCCTTGACTGGAAGGCCCCCTCCACAGGCTTTACGTCTAGGGTGAGCGTGGTCGAACAATAGAACCGAAAGGCCTCGCTGCGCCGCCTCTCTAGCGGCAGAAGCGCCTGCGGGTCCTCCTCCAACAACAGCTACGTCAACTACTTCCACGAAAAGCTAATTGAACTGTCTAAATTAAGGCCACTGACTAACCTCTCTGATACTTAGAGTATGAGAGTCTGCAGTCGTTTCCGGCAATTGCCTTGATCCTACAACCCTGTAAAATCAGATCTTCACTACCGGCTCTGGAAACCACATAAATCACTCTAGGCTCCTCGAAATCCAGAAGACTGTACAGTCCATCCTCCAGACCAGGTACTTTTAGAACTGCACTACCGGAAGAATTAATGCTCAATTTTATAAAATCAAACCCCCGGCCCTCGATAAAAAGACGATGATTTGTGCCTTCGAAAATGAACTTTGGTTGTGCTTCAACTGAAGTTAAAGATGACATAAGGCATCCACTAATCTGAGTTAGTTTATACTATTTATTATTCCCAAATCACATAAAA
>CAZXZT010000049.1:0-6683 GCA_964645695.1 uncultured archaeon | reverse complement strand
GAGAAAATTGGTTTCACTCTGACCGCAATAATAAATCTCAGAATAACCAAAGGTAAGATAATGGACTTACAGGCCTCCATCGCTAAACACCCCCGTGTGTTTGGAGTGTATGATATAACCGGGGAATGGGATTCCCTCATTCTTGCCCGTTTTCAAAGCAGGGAAGAGATGGATTCTTTCATTAAAACAACTTTATCCCAAAAAAACATAGAGAGGACCAGTACCTCACTTGTTCTGAATACTGTAAAAGAAGAACCAAGAGTTTTGCTGTAACAAATAGTTAAAAGCAATTGCGACCTACGTCATGCGTGTCGAAGAACGCGTGCGGATTGACATTGCTGGCAGGATTTGTGATTCTAATGTGGGTAACGGGTGCCAATGCTGCAATGCCCGAGCAAGTCCATCTAGCAACCACTGGCGAAAGTAGCGAAATGGTTGTACAATGGGGTACTGAAGAAGACACGACTGCGTTCTGCGATTCGGATAACCTCGTGGAATACGGGACCGACCCTGACAATTTGAATTTCTCAGAGTCTGGTGATGATGATATGTATCTTTGGACAACATGTACGCACACCACGCTTCTGTCCGGATTAGATTCAAACACTACATACTATTACAGAGTTGGAGGGGAGGGAGAATGGAGCGATATCTTTTCATTCAAGACTTTGGAAGGTAACCCTGTGAGTGTTCTTATCGGTGCTATAGCTGACCACGGAATTTCAAGTAATGCGCAGGAAACAACCAGCAACATGGTACCAATTGATTTTGACCTGGTGATACATGCCGGAGACATATCATATGCAAACGGAGCTGGATCTGGAAACGGAGTCGGAGACCAGAGCGTCTGGGACGAATACCAGAATCAGATAGAGGAAATTGCATCGAAGTCACCACACATGTATGCTCCTGGAAATCACGAAGAGGATGCTGAGCCCTATGGATTCGATGCTTATGAAAGTCGATTCTATACTGCTGGTGACAACAGTTTCTGGTATAGCTTTGACTTCGAATATATCCATTTTGTTTCCATATCGAGTGAACATGACTATGAACCTGGAAGTTCGCAATACGCATGGTTTGAAAGTGACCTGGAAGATGCAAATGAAAACCGGGAAAGCGTACCATGGATAATTGTCTTCGCCCACAGGCCAATGTACAGTTCCAACGGGGATGGCGATGGTCACGGAAGCGAAATAGAATTCAGAGAAGCGATGGAAAGCTTGCTTTTCGACTACAATGTTGATCTGGCAATCTGGGGGCACGATCACCATTACGAGAGGACACACCCTGTCTTTGAGGAGCACGTCTACGCAAACAACACCGGAAGTTACGAGGATCCATACTATCTTCCAGGTGCACCCATACACATAGTAGCTGGAATGGCAGGCCGTTCTGTATACGATGGTTTTGAAGAACCTCAGCCTGAATGGTCAGCTTACCGCGAACTGGCATACGGCTATACTAGATTCGAAGTTAGCGAAAGTGGCACTCTACACTACGAATTTGTTAGAAACCAGGATGGGGAAGTATCAGATGAATTCTGGCTTGTACACTCTCTGGAACATTACACTTCAAATCCAAATGACTATCCTGAACCTAAAACTAATCAGACTAATTTAACAGGAGACGATAACCTAATTGAAAAGATTAAAGAACTATACTATATTTCCCCACCTATTTCAATCATCGTTGTATCTATCGTGGCAATATTCAGCTCAAGACGCAGAAAATAAATACAATTACTTCTTTTTCCAGATCATAAGAACCTCGCGATCCGCCCGAGGATCTATGGATTCTTTGGGCATCTCTTCAGATTCCAAGTTCCAATGCAGGCTGAACAGTTTATGCAAATCAGAAATACTAGTTCCCCAAGGAGGTCCACCTTCCTTTACATCTTTATCCAATGGAAAAAATAGGCCCAGGAGTTTTCCCTCTGGTTTTAACAACTGCCATACTACACGATCGTATTCGAATCGCCTGTCGGGACTTATTGCGCAAAAACAGGTGTACTCCAGAACGTAATCGAACTTTCCATGCAATTCTTCAGGTAAATCAAATAAATCATCGCGTAGGACCGTGAGGTCAACCTCACTTTTTCTAGCGTTTTCTCTAGTAGCCAGAACTGCTGATCTGGCAAAGTCAAGGGCAGTTACTTCAAAACCGGCTTTGGCAAATGTTATTGCGTCGTATCCTCTTCCACAACCAATAACACAAACACTGCCCTTAGGAACTTCATTCGCCAGTCTTTCAAAGGTGGGTGTAGGTCCCCCAATGTCCCAATTATCCATATCTGTTTCATAACAGGCTTCCCAGAATTCAGCTGTGTTTACGGGGTCTTCCACATCTATTATTAGGACACGGGATTGTTAAAAGATAAGGTCAAAGCTTTTGGAGACCTTTCTTCATTGTAGAATGATAATATGACAACTGTCCTAATGAAAACCAATGCTGGAGACATAAAAATAGAATTATTCGATGATAAGGCTCCTAAAACCGTTGATAATTTTCTTAGCCTAGTCGACAAAGGATATTACAATGGATTGCATTTTCATAGAGTGATAAAGGACTTCATGCTTCAGGGAGGATGCCCGAATTCCAAGGATCCAAATAACTCTCGGGCTGGAACGGGGGGTCCCGGTTATCAGATAAATTGTGAATTCCACCCGGAATTGAAACATAATAAACCAGGATTACTTTCAATGGCAAATGCAGGACCAAATACAGGAGGCTCTCAGTTTTTCTTGACGACTGTTGCCACTCCTTGGTTAGATGGTGCTCACGCCATATTTGGTGAAGTCATGGAAGGAATGAATGTTGTTAAAAAGATAGAAAATTGTAAAACTGGCCATATGGACAGACCAAACAAGCCTCAACAAATAATTTCAGTTAAAAGATCCTAAATCAGTCCTCTGAGACTGCCAGATTAGTATCAACATAAGGAATATCTAAGTCTAACTGCACAATGTATAATCCTGAGGTTATACAAGAAAGATAGACATAGCCATTATGATATTCGGAGGTCCAAAGAAAGGGGACCCAACCAAAATCATAGAATTGCGATTCTAGTGGCTCACCATCGGCTCCATGTGGCAAGTAATAGCCAATTGTAGCTTCTCTGTAAGTTTTGTCTGCATACCCGCTTCCAACCATCAAAGTCTCTACATCCAGAACCCATAGACCTGAGTGATAATTACCCATATAGATTCTGCCATCCCAAGTACCACCGTGAGACGTGTCACCTCCCCCAGATGTATCAAACCAGACAGTATCTGCATTATGTGGAGAAAACAAAAGCCATTCCTCCCCTCCTGGAATATGGTGATCAGCCCCAAATGGATTTTCCCAACCACTCAAAAGTTTAGGCTGGAAAGTGAATGAACCACCATTGATTGAATAAGCAGTGGTATCCAGAAGATAAGATAATCCCGTTCCATTGGTTGTTTCCAAGACTTCTGTTGCAATAAAAGTCATATGAATTGGTTCGTCACCCATCCCTAAGTGGCTACCGTCAACCATCACTGGATATGGTTCAGCATAATGAATGTAACTAGCCCTTCCACCATTAACTGATGAGGAATTACTTGCAGTACTGGAATCAGGCTCACCATCATAATTGAGATCTGCAAAATCCATCCAGTATCCAACCTCAGGAGCACGCCAGTTACATACTACCACTGTATGAGTATAACAAGCCGTGGCATATGCAACATAATCTGGATCATCTGGATGAGGGACGTCACTAACATCGAAGATTCTTAGGCCTGCCTCCCAGTATGCACCATAAATGAATGTTCGACCGAAACGAGGGTCATTTGTATCAGTTCCTGGCCACTTTTGAACTGTCATGTCATGAATGTAAATCCAGCCCCCTCTTGTCGTCTCCCAAGAAACCTCTGCTTCTCCTACCTTGAATATTCGGGGCAGATCACCATATCCTGCAAAGTTAAGGTGTGCAATCGTAATTCCTCCACAAGCATCGCCCGTCCCAATATCACAATCATCGTAATCCGGGTTTGCGACGAAAATGTACCATTCATCCTTAATCATATATGTGTAAAGATTGTGTGGGCCTGAAGGATGATCCGTATCATACCACGAGTCAATCCATTGTGGATCAAACTTGTCTGTAACATCCACTAGATTCACGGAAACCTGTGCCGGATCATCCCATTCTCCAACGTTTGGATCCGACTGACCTGAGTCAACTATCTGATTTTGACAAATGATGTATTCTCTTCCATTATATTGGAGATATTTTATGTCCAGAACCTGGGTATAAGGGTCATTGTACCAGGCCGTAACAGTGGTATTGCTGGGATCCGTAACATCGATTATATGGAATCCTTTCCAACCGGCCTGATAGGCATATGTCTTGCCATCAGGAGAAACTGCAACTTGAACCTCAGCATTTCCTGGTTTAGTCAGAGGATTGTAACTAATGAATTCCATATTATCTGTCCAGAATTGATGCTCGGATGCATTCCTATGGTCGTGGCCCTCATCCTGAATCAGAGGATCAACCATGTTACTAAGATTGATTTCGTCATCGGAGTTATTATCTGCTATCCAATAATACGATACTGCCGTTATCGAGCTAATTACCAATAATATGGCTAGAGCAAGCTCCTTGGACTGCATTATTCTTGCAATATCCGCGCTTATTTATAGAGTATCTTATCTTCAAAAATATGCGGGGGAGACGGACTTCTATCATAACAATCACACTTTTGATTCTGTCATTGGCATTTGCCGGTCCAAATGTTTCTGCACATAGTGGTGGTATATTCTGGATTATGATCAAGAGTGATTCTCCGGGCGGAGTATATCCAGTCAATGCATCGATAATAGTGAATGACACCGCAAGATGGCAAAACCTCCACAACACAACTGAGACTCATAGAATATTCGTTGATATGAATGAGGATGGAGAATATTTTGGAATTGAAGATCTTGATTCAGGCAACTTGACGTACTCTTGTGAAACTGAGAATGGGACAAAGATAGATGAGGATTGCAATGACTTTTTTGATATACCTTTCAACTATACTGGAGCTGATGGAAAATATGCCTACGTGGACATAGCTTCAACA
The DNA here is from genome assembly GCA_964645695.1 of uncultured archaeon. Taxonomy (GTDB): domain Archaea; phylum Thermoplasmatota; class Poseidoniia; order MGIII; family CG-Epi1; genus CG-Epi1. The sequence continues at coordinate 1,590 of CAZXZT010000049.1, read as the reverse complement.
GGAAACAGGACTTATGGTAATGTAACTGTTAATCCTGATACTCATTTAACACCTGGTTTCCAGCAACAACCCGAAAAAGAGGTTAAAGAAGACAGTGATCCTGTGTGGTTGCTTGCAGTAGCAGCAATATCTGGAATAGGAGCTGTTGTTCTGGGTGCCATGATTGTCTTTGGCAATAAAGATGAAAATTAAGCAAAATCAGGATCTTCTCAAAGGTATTTTTCTGAGCCTAGTTTCAGTGACAGTGCTAACAAGCATTTACTATCTAAATATACCGGATGAAAGTACTACAGAAGAAAACAAATACCTCAAGAGCGACATTTGCTACTATACGCTTCAGGGCATTAAATCCGATTATCATTATCATTTGCAACTCAACATAACAATCAATGGAGAAAGAGTCGAGATTCCAACCAATGTCGGCTTCGAGAAGGATGAAAACGGGGAAACGCTGTTCCTGCATCCAATACATACATACGACAACAGTGGAAGAGTGCATGTAGAAACGACGAAGAACACTACTGCCAAACTCGGTTTTTTCTTTGAAATATGGGGCGAGGAATTCGGCAATGACCAGATATTCAGTTACACTGCCGACAGCAACCATATAATCGAAATGACAGTTGATGGTCAAAATGTTGATACTTTCGAGGAAACAATTCTGGAACCTTTGATATATATCGAAATCGAGTACCGTAAGACGGGATGAAAGTTTTTCTTACCCTCTCATACTGATGAATTATGGCATCCATAGTTGAGGGTTTTGAACCAAAGAATGTTTGGAAGTACTTTGAAGAAATAACCAGAATTCCCCGACCCTCCAAACATGAAGAGAAGATATTGCAATATCTAAAGGATTTTGCTTCGGAAAGAAATCTTGAAATGAGGGAGGATTCAACAGGAAACATCGTCGTTATCAGACCTGGAAGCAATGGGGGCGAAAACGCACCAACAATTGTAATTCAGAGTCATGTGGACATGGTCTGCGAGAAGAACCGGGATTCCGATCATGATTTTATGAAGGATCCGCTGAAATTATACACCGAAGGAGACTGGTTGAAAGCCAAAGGCACAACTCTGGGGGCAGATAACGGCATAGGGGTTGCAGCTGCACTATCTCTACTTGATGCCCCTCAAGATAGTAAATTACCTCCATTGGAATGTCTATTCACTGTTGATGAGGAGACTGGCTTGACCGGAGCCTTTGCATTGAACGGAGAAATAATCAAGGGCCGAACAATGCTGAATCTGGATACGGAGGATTGGGGAGAAATCTGTATTGGCTGTGCAGGCGGTGGAGATTCCAGCATTGACCTTGGCGTAGATTATCGAAACGCTCCCTCTGACTTTCTATCATTCCAACTCTCAGTTGAAGGATTGATGGGGGGGCATTCAGGAGTTGAGATCCACGAGGAAAGAGGAAATGCGATTGTTTTTCTGGCTTCAATACTGGATGCCCTACATAATTCAATGGATTGCAGGGTTGTTTCATTACAAGGAGGTGACAAACACAATGCAATTCCAAGGGAGGCCTTTGCCACGGTCTTAATCAGCCCAGAGGCTATGGCTGATGCCCAGATAATCGTCTCA
>CAZXZT010000048.1:0-6889 GCA_964645695.1 uncultured archaeon | reverse complement strand
GGTCTACAAGTTGTACGAGAAAAGATTATTGAAACAGGTCCGTAAAGGTCCAGTGCCAAATCATCTAGCAGTAATTATGGATGGTAACCGAAGGTATGCTGAGAGCCTTGGCCTGCACCCTAGTGAAGGACATGCCGTAGGAAAGAGTACACTGGAGAATTTATCGGACTGGTGTCATGACCTAAAAATTCGCTACTTGACAGTTTACGCATTCTCATTAGAGAATTTCGCTCGTAAAGAGGAGGAACTTGATACATTGATGGATTTATTTGAGGAATCTTTCAGGAGTGCTGGTGACGACCCTCGAGTTCATGAGAACAAGGTTCGGGTTAGGGCTATTGGACACCGTGAGTTGTTGCCCCAGAGAGTTATTCAAGCTATAGAATATGCTGAGTCTCGCACTAAGGATTACAAAAATTACAATTATAATTTAGCTGTAGCTTATGGGGGCCGGCAGGAGATAGTAAGATCTATGGAAAAGATTGCTGTAAAGGTAAAAAGTGGAGAAATTGATATTGATCAGATTACTGCAGAATTAATATCTGACAATTTGTACACTAGTGATTTACCAGATCCAGATTTGATATTAAGGACTTCAGGTGAGGAAAGGATCAGTAATTTTCTGTTATGGCAATTAGCTTATTCTGAGCTGTATTTTGCGGACGTTTTTTGGCCAGATATGAGAAAGATTGACTTCCTGCGAGCAATTCGTTCTTTTCAACAGCGCAAGAGGCGTTTAGGTCAATGACGACAAGTTTTAACCGAGGTTCTTATACAAGGTAATATGCTAGAGCGCTATGCCCGTCTTCCTATTGATAGCCCAAGGCCAATTATAGTTGTTGTAGTACTACTGACACTCATTGCATGCCCTTTAATTTTGGATGTTGAATTTGCGACAGATGTTCAAGCTTTTCTTCCTCAATCGGATGAAGTAGAGACCTACGACAAGATAACGGAGCGATTTGGACAGGACTCTAGCTTGGTGAATTTGTATATTACATCTGTGGACGGTGGCAACGTCTTGACCATGCCACATTTGGCAGATATTCTTGCATTGCATCAAGATTCTTCAGAGATATCTGGCGTCAAGGATGTTCTTTCAGTCGCGGGCTTCTTTGATGATGCACTAAGAGATAGTGGTACTTCACTGGATGAAGTCAATAGCGAGAAATGCTTTGAGTATGAGGATTCGAACAGCAACGGAAAGTATGATTCAGGTGAGATCTGCTATCAATCAAATTGGGATGAGGTCTGGGATTCCATAAAAGCCTCAAATCAGGAGGGGAATTATACTTGGGACGATGTTGATTTTGTTTTGGATGTTCTCGTCAATCGTAACATGGATATGAATAATTTTGTTCTTCCAGAAACTAACAAGACCGCTCCAACAGCGAACTCGACAATCATCATGATTAACCTGGATCCGGATTTGACAACCCAGCAAAAAAAGGAAATTGGGCAAGAGATTAGGATTCTGGCCGATAACCACAATTATGCATCAGGGAGCGATATTCAGGCTGAAGCTTTCTCTGTACATCTTCTTGCCTACGATGTCGATGAATCAACAAGAGAAACCAATTTGCTGATGGCAATAGGCATGCTTGTCGTTACCGTTGTTCTTTTGTGGCTTTCGTTCAGACATTGGAGCTATGTTATTTTGCCATTGATCACTTTGGTAATTTCGGTCATTTGGACATTCGCTTTTGGCGTTCTGATGGGCATCACCTTTACTGCAATAGATGTGGCAGTTGTACCGTTGGTAGTGGGCTTGGGAATTGACTTTTCAGTTCACATAAGCCGTAGGTATCAGGAAGGTATAAATGCTGGAAATTCAGTGGAAGAATCGCTTTTGGATTCACAAATACATACAGGTAGAGCCCTGTCTTTAGCCGTAATAACAACAATAATTGCCTTCTTATCCGGAGTAAGTGCAGGTGTAGGACCTGTACGTGATTTCAGTTTGCTATGTGCGGCGGGAATCTTTTCCTCATTTATATTGACTATTTTGTTTTACACGTCTCTAAGATATGTCTTGGATTCAAGATCCGAACAAATGGGCTCAGTTGTTTCAGGTTCTGAATTGATTGAAGACACTATATCCCGTGCCTCTGAATTGGTTGATAAACACCCTCAAGCAATAGTCTCAACCGTAGTTATCATCACGCTCCTGGCGATAGGTGGTGCTTCCCAAATTAGTACGTCATTTACCTTAGATGATTTTCTTTCAGATGATTTGGAAATCATGGTTACGGGTGAAAACATTCAAAATGACTTTAGAGGAGCAAGCTATTCGCAGTCCCAGATTCTGATAGAGGGTCCCATCGCAACCACTAATTTCCTGGATGGCCTTCATGAATTCAAAGCAGGTGAACAGGGAGGTGAAAACAAAGGCCTGAATGATGACAGGTACACTATTCAGGTTGGTGCCGAAGCACGTCTCGAGTCTGTCCATGAGCTTGTTCAAAAAGCAGTAGATTCCGAGCAGTACAATGTCGCGCACGGCAATAATTCGACTCATGCATGGATTCTGACTAATTTATTTGAAGTAATCCCGGATGACGTCATCATAGTGAGTTGGAACACTGAACAGTCTCTGGCATCTCCTACTCTGGAAGTAACTATTTTCTGGTATGACCAGGAAAATAACGAAATGGCTGAGAAGCTGTACGGAATATCCTTGGAATCTGAGATTTCCTCCTATTCCGCAGTTTCAACGACAGTGCCTCCAGAAGCTGAAAGAGCTCGTGTCCAATATTCCTATATACTGGATAATTCAACAGAGCCAATTATCTATGGTTCAGCAGTTCATGATTCTAAGAGATACATATATGTTCAATCTTTAAAGCACACTTTTAATCTTACTTACGAATCGAAATCGTTCAGCAAGACTACAGATTCCGATGTGAAGAATCTATACGATTATCTTTATCAGAGAGATCTAGATATTGCGGATCCGTTCACCGATGAGTCTTATTCTGATAAAATACGTCACGTTTTGCATAGAGATGCAAACGGTCAATATACTTCATCTGTAATCAGGGTCTTCATTGGACCAGATACGGTTCATGAGCTGGATAATGACGGTCTAGAATTCATGCGTGCCGAACTTGAGGCTGACATTCCATCTAGTATGAGCGATTATACGATCAGTTTCACAGGGGGCCATGTTCTGACAAGTGTTACAGTGAATGAGATTCAATCCACTCAGGTCAGTTCAACTTTGACATCCATAGTTTTAGCAATCGTTATCCTCCTCGCAATTTATCGCAATTTTGGTATGGCTATCCTTGCTACTGTGCCAACAGTTCTTGCTACGGTCTGGATTATGGCAACAATGACGGTCTTGGGAATCACTCTCAACGTGCTTACCGTAATGGTAACTGCTTTGACCGTAGGTCTTGGAATTGACTATGCAATTCATATTGTAGAAAGATTTAGAGAAGAAATAGAGCACAAGAGTGAAAGACAGGCGATTCAGACTACAATCGAACGTACAGGATCAGCATTACTGATTTCAGGTCTTACAACTGTTTGTGGTTTTGCAGTTCTGTTTCTGTCCCCTATGCCTCTGGTAAGGAACTTTGGAATCATAACTGCAGCTACAATTATATACTCGGTAACGATTGCGATTTTTGTTTTGCCCAGTCTAATTTGGACCTCCAACCGAATAAAAGAATGGTATTGTAGTCAAACTTTAGATTAGTTTTTTTCTTGCGTCTCTTTTCCCATAATTCTCTGGCCAGCTGGCGCATGTCTTCTACTGAGTCAGATTCATCCACTATTTCGGCACCCAGAAGAGTCTCCATTGCGTCTTCTAGAGTTATTATTCCTTGGGTGGTACCATATTCATCTACAACCAGAAAAATGTGTTCCCTTTTTTTAAGGAACTCGTCCAATAACATCGCAACTGAGTCTTCGGGACTCACGGTGGATAGTTTGGATATCAAGTTTTCCATCTTGGTTTCAGATTCTCCTTTACTGTGTAATTCCATTATCGTGCTTCTGAAGACCATTCCAATAATATCGTCAATATCTTCGTCGTAAATGGGGATTCTTGAGAAAGGAATTGAGGCATTTTCTTGGACAACTTTTTCGACCGTTTCGGTCCGATGCAGAGTCATCATAACTGTACTTGGCGTCATTACATCTTCAGCCAATATCTTGTCCAGTGTCAAAAGATTCTTTATTACTTGGGTTTCCTGCTTTTCAAGAGCGCCCTGGGTTTCTCCAATCTCAGCTACAGCGATCATTTCTTCGCGAGTCATTTCCTTCTGATCCTCATTTCCTTCTGCAATTTTCTTGGAAAAGCTGTTTAGTATGACTACAATTGGCCAGGTAATCCATACAAGTCCATCTAGCAAGTAAGCTGATGTAGGAGCTAGTTTTTTCCAATAAATAGCTCCCAGAGTTTTTGGTATTATCTCGGAAAAAACCAGGATTAGTATAGTCAGAATAATTGATGCTACAGTGAACCATTCATTACCTAGTTTGTGAAATTCGGAGCCAACTCCAGCTGCGCCGATGGTGTGAGAAATGGTGTTCCATGTTAGTATAGCTGCCAGTGGCTGGTCAATGTCATTTTTTAGTTTTTTGAGTCTTTTTCCACTGCCTTTCTCATCCTTGCTTACAATTTCTATATGAGACCAGGTTACTGATAAAATAATTGCCTCCAGCAAAGAACAAATAAAAGAAACCCCTAACGCCAGAAAAATAAAGAATGCAATTCTCCCCCATTCCAGTTCAGGACTCCCTATTCCATCAGCTAATGATGTAAACACTGATAGAAAACTCACTACGTTAAGTCACCTCTCCAAAAGGAAAGTGCCACTTGCAGATATTCCCAGCACGCCCTATCTCTACTCAATTGTTAGAAACCTCGAACATGATTCGCCCGTTTGGGCTGTAGATTCATATTTGGTCAATGGAAGCATGTTTATTAGTTCTTTTGTTTGTTTGACTTGGTTCTTGCACAAATCATTATAACCTCGGCTTCTACGGCGCCCGCATGGCTCGTTTCCCCGAGGCAGAAGCCCGGTTGTTCAGGAAGAAAGTCTGCATGCAGTGTAATGCAATTAATGCGTGGAAGGCCGCGAAGTGTCGCAAGTGTAATTATAAAGGTCTAAGACCCAAAGCCAAAGAACAACGCAGTAAGTGATTCATTCTAATATTTCAATGCTATTCTCTTTGCCTATGATTACTTTGGTCGCCATGTTTATGAAAAGCCCAGTATCTTTCACACCATCGATACTCAACAATTTCTGATCTATAACCTCGGGTTCTTTTATTCCTCCCGGAAAGTAGCAATGATAGATGTAATTTTTGTTATCCGTAACGAAGGCATCCCCATTTTCCTTCGTACGGAGTTTCGCTTTACAACCTTGCGCCTCAATCTTTTTGGCTGTAGATTCATGATTCACAATTCCAACTTCTACTGGTAAAGGCCCAATTCCTAGTCTTTCCACAATTTTTGTTTCATCAACAATGATGATTAGTTCCCTTGCTTTTTTTTCAACTTTCTTCTCCCTAAGCAGAGCCCCACCAAGTCCTTTGATTAGATTAAGATTCGAAGAAACCTCGTCTGCCCCATCAATTGCGATGTCTATCGAGTCTTTTTCATCAATACCGATTAGAACTATACCCCATTCCTCTGCTTGTTTTTTTGTTCGAATTGATGTTGGTATGCCAGTTATCACAAAATCATCGGATAACTTCTCTCCAAGAAGGTCAACTGCGATTGACGCTGTTGATCCAGTACCCAGACCAACGGTCATTCCATTCTCAACAAATTTCACAGCTTCCTCTGCGGCATTCCTTTTTGCTGATTCTTGACTCAATAGTAGAGACCGCCTTCTGGTTCGGATATGTCCGTTTCATTCAGACGATTCTTAACCTTTTCAAGCGCCACGGTGAAATCTTTGTAAGAAACCTTTATTCTCTTGCCCTTAATCGCACCCATTCCAGCCTCCACACACAATGCCCGGAGGTCAGCTCCGGAAAGGCCATCCGTTTCACTTGCTAGATTTTTGTAATTTACACCTTTTGCCATGGCCATTTTTGTCGTATGGATCTTTATTATTTTCAATCTAGCCTTTTCTTCAGGTAAAGGAATCTTGATTATACGATCAAACCTTCCCGGTCTCAATAATGCTTCGTCTAGTATATCTGGCCTGTTCGACGCACCCATTATCGAAACTTCGCCCCTGGGGGTGAATCCATCCAATTCACCAAGTAATTGCATCAGTGTTCTCTGAACTTCCCGGTCACCAGTCGTACCGACATCCATTCGCTTGGCCCCAACAGCATCCAGTTCATCTATGAATATTATGCTTGGAGCTTTCTCCTGTGCCAACTGGAAAAGTTCACGTACTAGCCTAGCTCCCTCTCCAATATATTTCTGTACCAATTCACTTCCTATGAGTCTGATGAATGTGGCATTTGTTGCATTTGCTACGGCCTTGGCCATTAGTGTCTTTCCGGTTCCTGGTGGACCTACTAACAAGACTCCCTTAGGCGGTTCGATTCCTATCTTGGAGAAACGCTTAGGATAGAGCATGGGCAGTTCTATCGTGCTCCTAAGTTCATCTAGTTGTTCGGTTAGACCCCCGACATCTTTGTATGTCTCAATCGGCTTGGAATCTATTTCAGCACCCATTACAAGAGGATCCTTGGCAGAGGGTAGCGTTTCCAGAACTGCCAAAGTCTGGCGGTGAAGGGCTACTCTGTCTCCTACCTCCAGATTGTCTTTATCTATACCTTCTGATATATGAACTACAAAATCTGGACCGCTACTTGATTTGATACTAACTCTTCCATCATCAAGAATATCTCTTACAGTACCTATGACTTGAGGAGGTGCTCTGAGTCTGGCCAGTTCACCTTTAAGGTGTGC
>CAZXZT010000047.1:0-6925 GCA_964645695.1 uncultured archaeon | reverse complement strand
CCTGCCAGACTGCAGCCATAGGTCCAATCGCATTACTCCTATCATTAGCTCCGTGGGCAAATGCAACATAACAAGCTGTAATCACCTGTAACCAGACAAAAATCGTCTCAACACCCAGATAGCCAGTCTCCTTGAACTTATACTTACGTAAAATTGTATAGAGGATGGTACTACAGAATAGTGCCAAGACAAAAGCTGCTATCAAACTATTTGCAGGCAGGCATGACCCTAATGAATCGATGAAGCCCAAACCTTCAGCACAATCCTTCGAAGGAAGCCAATCATCAGGTAAGACATATTTGAGGGCTTTGAATTGCAATGCGAGACTTAACACAAAGAAAGTTGGCAATGCCAATATAGGCGCCAACCATCTTGACCGTTCAATCGGATCCTCTGTGTCCAGAATCATCGTCTTTATAATGTAAAAAGTGCCATATGCTAGGATTCCACCAAGAAGAGGGGATGCAATCCAACTGATCACAATCTGACCTACTTTAGTGTAATCAATCATCTCCGAATCAATGAATAGACCGATGCCTACGATTCCTCCCACAATACTGTGGGTTGTAGACACTGGAAGACCGTAACGAGTAGCTAATGTGATCCATAGTGCCGCCGCAAGCATTGCCGCAATAAATCCATAGTAGAGTTCGGTTGACAGCAGAGCCATTTCTTCCTCAGAAATGACTAGAACTCCCTTTCGTACTGTATCTGTGACTGCATCACCTGCGAAAAAAGCGCCCAGAAATTCAAAGACTGCAGCAATAATTATTGCATTACGTAATGTCAGGGCCTTGCTACCAACGCTAGTACCCATAGCATTCGCTACATCGTTAGCACCTATGTTCCAGGCCATATATCCTGCGATCACTATCGCTAGGAATATCATCAAATCTAATCCAAACACTGTTCAGGCCTTTAGGCACCCATAAATAAATATATGCTAAATATTATATATAGACTATATATAATCGATAAGCACGGAGAGAGGTCAAAACTCATGGAAAGCAGAAAATTGCAAAAAACCGGAGGGTCCACTTTGATAGTCTCGCTACCAAAGAAATGGACTAAGAAAAACAAACTCAATTCGGGTTCAGAGGTCCGATTACTGCAACAGCCCAATGGTACTATGAATATAGATCCTGGCCAGCCTGATCCAAACAAGAAAATCGCGACGGTCAAATGTTATGATGAAAAAAGCCAGCACTTGTTCAGAGATCTTATCGGCGTCTATCTGGCAGGAAGTACCGAGATAAGAGTTATTGGAAGTCCCAGACTGACCATCAAGGAGAGAAAAACCATACGTAAATTCTCGGCGAGCGTTGTTGGAATCGAGATTATAGAAGAGGAAGCATCTCAGGCAATCCTGACCGATATGTCAAATCCCGGTGCATTGCCATTTAGACGGGCCATCAAGAGACTTTACAAAATCGTTAGCGCAATGTATAACGATTCAATTCTGATTCTGGAAGGGTCTGAAGATCTAGCCGCTGATGTTGTGGATCGTGATACGGAAGCTGACAAACTGCAATGGTTCATTGAAAGGCAGTTCAACATGATGCTGGAAGATTCAAGTCTGTCGAGAAAACTGCAGGTATCATCCTTCGAGGGGGTCGTTTATTCGAATGTCGCACGTTATTTGGAAAGAATTGCCGATCATGCATGCAGACTAGCGGAGGTGGGATATGTGGCCGGCCTGTTTCACGGGAAAAAGATGCTCCCGCTGGCGAAAGAGGCAAGTGGAATAATGAAAGATGCCATGAAGAGTTTCATGAACAACAAGCCACGCAAGGCCACCGTTGTAATAGACACGGGCAAGAAGACCGTTGAAAAAGCTCAGAAATACTTTGAAAACCGCTACAAGAAGGAGATGGAACATCCTCTTGAATTCTCAATAGCCATGGATGCTATTATGAGGGCCATTGCCTATTCGACTGATATATCCGAGGCCGCTATAAATTACTCGGCAAAAAAGGGGAACCGATGATATCCAGACTGATTCTGATGCGACACGCCAAGAGTTCATGGAAATATCCTGATCTCAGTGATCATGAGAGGCCCTTGAACAAAAGGGGGCGCAAAGCGGCTGTCAAAGTTGCCAAAGAACTTATCCGACTAGAGTGGACGCCTGAAAAACTATATTCAAGTGATTCCGAAAGAACCAAAGAGACTTGGAGCAGAATGAACAAACATATTAATGGAGTGGAAGTTGAATATTCACATAAACTATACCACAGTGGAATCAAAAAGATTCTGAAGAACATTCCAGATGAACCTGAATGTGAAACCATCATGATCCTTGGACACAATCCTGGTTGTGCGGATTTTCTTTCTTACCTGTGCGGGGAATGGCACAGGATGCCTACTGCGGCAACTGCATTACTAACCATAAAAAATCCAGATAAATCCTGGAAAAGCAAATCCAATTGGATTCTAGAAGAATTGCTAATCCCAAGGGAATTGTAGCCTACAATATCTGTTCTAGGAACAATTTACTTCTTTCTTCCACGGGATTGTCAAAGAACACATCAGGTGTAGATTCCTCGACCAGATGGCCCTCATCAAAGAACATTACCCTATCTCCAACTTCTTTTGCAAAACCCATCTCATGGGTTACGACAATCATCGTTATGTCACGTTTGGCAAGATCAATCATGACATCCAGAACCTCCTTGATCATCTCCGGATCCAGTGCCGATGTCGGTTCATCGAAAAGCATTATCTTGGGATCCATCGCAAGGGCTCTGGCTATCGCGACCCTCTGTTGCTGACCACCTGACAGGGCTGAAGCGTACTTGTTCCTCTGTTCTGGAATTCCTACCCTTTCCAGCAATCTGCTGGCTATTTCCTCGGCCTCTCTCTTGCTCATGCCCTTAACTTTCTGTGGTGCAAGAGCTACATTTTCCAAGACCGTGAGATGAGGGAACAGATTGAATTGTTGGAATACGAAACCAATCTCGGAACGGACTTGTTTCAAATCAGCCACGGTAGTATCATCGTTCAACTCTATCCCATCAACGATTACTCTCCCTCCGTCATGGGGTTGAAGTCGATTAAGGGTACGGATGAATGTGGACTTGCCTGAACCGGAAGGTCCTAGAATAATCATGATTTCGCCCTGCTTGATCTCTACATCTATGCCTTTCAACGCTTGAAAGTCGCCGAAGCTAACCGTTACACCTTCTGTAGTTATGATTGAATCCTTACTCATGTCATCTCTCCTCCACCTTCACTTCTCAAACCAAGATTTTTCTCGATGCGTTGAGAAATCTTTGAAAGATAGAAGGACACAATCCAAAATATCATCCCTACAAAAAGCAATGCCTCGGCGTAAAGCCCGACAAATTCCCACTGTGCGGGAAGAACTTTAGCTACTTGAAATGCATCATGCACTCCAAGTAAATGAATTAGAGAAGTGTCTTTCCATAGGCCAATCATGTTACTGACTATGGCGGGCATAGTCGTCCGTATTGCCTGAGGAAGAACTATGAGCATGTTTGTCTGAGCGGGAGATAAGCCTAGAGAAAGGGCTGCCTCCTGCTGACCACTGGGTACGGCCTGTAAACCTCCTCTAAGAACCTCGGCCAAATAGCAACCTGTAAAGAGGGACAAAATCAGAATTGTTCTGGCCACTCTGTCTGCTTCCCAAACAGGATTTAAAAAATCAGGAAGAAGGATATAGGCAATAAACAACCAAGCTACCAGCGGGCCTGAGCGAATCAGTTCAATTATAGCCGTACTAGGCCAACTGAACACTGGGAGACTGCTTCTCCTCCCAAACGCGAGGACTATACCCACTCCAGAACCTAATACTATTGCTGCACTGGCAAGTATGAAGTTCAGGAAGAGACCACCCCATTCACCGGGAGGAACACCAACATCTTCACCCGGAGGGTTAACTAGGTATATTGTTATTATGAACGTCAAGACACCAAATACAGATAGAATCTGACGAAAGAAATTGATGCGGTAGTCTTCTGCGTCTCTGTAGTAATGATGTGTGACAAAGAAGGACGCATAGGTTAGGAACAAGGCCGCCAATAATCGGTACAATGTTTTGTGGTAATCGTAATACGAGTTTCCCTCGGGCCGTATGTTTGCAGTTGTGGCAATGACACAGCAAATCGCAAAAATTGTGAATGGAACCAAGAATTTTTGACGCTTCTCCCCCATACTCCCATAGGAACTTCCCAGCAATATTCCAATTAGATAGACTGTAGGCCAAAGTCTCCATACCTGATTGGTACCGGGCCGTGTGAAGTAAGGACCGAATACCAGCATTCGACGATTGACCCATATAACCTCCCAATTGGCACTGAAAAAGACGAAACTGATTGTGCCTTCCAAGAAATTGAATATAATGTAAAAACAAAGTATTGTTGTTATAAAATTCGACGTGTTATTGAACAGATTGTATCGATAGAGATAACTCAGATAGGCAAATGAAACTAGTGAAAAGAAGATGAAAACATCGCCTAAAACCAGAGATTCGAATGGCTGATCCCAGAAAAACCAGGATCTAGACTTTTGAATCGATAATGCTGTGTAAATAAAAATAAATGACATTAAGAATGCTAGTCTGGTATGTAAATTCTTATTGACAGGTTCATAGTTGTAAAAAGAATCTGAAAGTGTGTCGGCAAAGCTTTGATCCAAGGGTTTTACGAGCTCGCGAAATGCCAATCCAGCTCTAGTCATGAACGTACCCTCTTGTGACTTGTCTGCCATGTCGGAACGATTTCCCAGGATTCTAACGGCCCTGCTGAATCTCCCACCGGATTTTGCCCGGTAAATAATTAAAGAAGATAAAGCTAGCATACTCAGAACTATCCAGAAATACAATTCCAGTAAATAATGCCAGGATTCGAGGTAAAGGCTCATATTTTCACGCTCGTTACTCTGCTGTTCAAGTAATTCATTATTGCAGAAATCAAAAGACTCCCGATTTGGTAGGTGACGAGAAGTATGATGAAAGCTGGAACTGCCTGTCCTGCATTGTTCACTATAGTATAAGTGACTGCAAAATGATCGCTGAAACTTATGATGATTGCCAGACTTGAATTCTTCCAGCAATTAAGATATTGATTGTTCAGTGGAGGAATCATACTACGCAGTGCCTGAGGCAGAATCACCAGGCGAAGGCGTTGGAATGGCGATAAACCCAACGATATTGCGGCTTCAACCTGTCCCCGCGGAAGCGATTGGATACTGCCTCTAACTATCTCGGCGACCTGGACGCTCGTGTAGATTGTCAACCCTATCATCAATGCCACAAATGGCATTGATATCTCTTCACCACCCTCGAAATACCATGACGCATAGGCTTCAGGAATTCGTTTCACAAGCACAGGTTGCTCGATTTCAACTGCCCATTTCAATAACAATGATAAAAGCAGAAATGTTCCAAGCCACAAAACCATTCTTCGACGTAAACCCTCCTCCGAATCATCCACTCCATCTTTATCCAGATAATTTGTTGCTTGGCGGAGAAAAATAAAGGGAATAATGACGACTATGACAAGAGAGAACAGATTCCTAAAGGGGTCACAAGATGAACCAAATAAACAGAAATCTACAATAATTCTAGGGAACTGAATAGTACGATTACTGATAAAGAACCAGTCCCCCAAAATCCACATTTCATTATGCCTTGGTATTACGTCTCCCAGAATTGTCAGCCAGAAAAACAACTGAACAACCAGAGGCATGTTACGGAAGAATTCGACGTATCCTTCAGCCAGTTTAGAAAGTAGAAGATTGTTGGACAAACGAGCTACACCAACGAATATGCCAATAATTGTGCACAATAAAATACTTAACAGAACTACACGGACCGCATTGGAAATTCCCACAGCATAGAACGTCCATCTAGAATCTTCCAACACTGTTTCCCAAGGCCAGTCATTGCTAAGTTTCCAACCGACATTCTCATCCATGTATTCTAAACCAAAATACCAGGATTTATCGGTCTGATTAAGATACATTAATTGCAGGATCGAATAAAGGATGAAAGGGAATAAAGCTAAGAGGGCCAGATACTGAACACGGGCATCCGATTGACTTGGAGTTATATGTCCTGTCTTCAGAGAATAAAAACCGAGAAAGACGATTAATGACAGGAGTATAGGTAGGTAAAAACTAAAAACGTCAACGGCCGAATCTGTTAAAGCAAAACTCCAGAAGTTATTGAAGAATATCTTTTCGTAATATACTGGAACACCAGTTGGTCCGAGAACAAGGAGACGCAAACCTTTCTCAATAAAATTTTTACATAGACTATGGTAAAAATAAATGGCAATTAAAAGAATCCAGTTCGCGAATAAGAAATCCCGAGAATCAAAAAAAAGTTTGTCGGGTTTATCCCTAACTGCCCTAGCGTACTCTTGAAGCCGGCCAGAAACCCCACCAACATACGCACGGAGACGTGCTGGTATCCCTAAAGCATATTTCCGAAAACGGCTAACGTACGACATCAGATACTACAACCTATTCCTCCGCCTAGCGAAAGGGGGATTTAACACGGGGGCCCCCCAGGATGGACCCCGGGAGACCTGCGTCCTCATCTAACTTACACTAATGTATAATGCTAGTGAGTAAATTTACCTCATTGGAGGAGCGTACTGAAGTCCGCCTTCCCAATAAGGTGCGTTTTGACTTCCTGCACGATCAATCAGGCAGTTGCCCGAGGTATCGTAGGTACAGAAAGATTCGGTGTATGCTTCTTCGTAGTTACCTACAGCTGCCAGAACGTCCTGCATCCAGGTTGCTGATAGCGGATTTGTAGTAGTACCAAGACCAAGATTGTTGTTCAACAATCTGTCATTTGCCGGTATTGACATGTTCGCAGCTGCAAAGTTGGCGCTGGTTATTCCAAGCTCCTCAGCGGTCAGCATTCCGTACCATACCCAGGTTACGACGTCGTTCC
>CAZXZT010000046.1:0-7010 GCA_964645695.1 uncultured archaeon | reverse complement strand
TCCATTCTTTTCTTGCCAGAATTGTTATTGGTTGCCAGTATACTGGCAATTCCGGCATTGTATCTTGCAACTGAGAATAAAAAGTCCTATTCTATATGTGCTAATGCTAGCTTGTCAATATCATTACTATTGCTTGTACTGTTTTGGTTTTATCCAGACGATGTTTCTTTTGAAAAGCAGTCGTCGTTTTATGTACTCTACGGACATTTTAAGCTGGACACTTTTTCACAATTGTTCAAAATTATATTTGTGTTGACGGCATTAACCGTTTCTGTTTTGAGCGGTTCGTATTTTGATGAGGAGGAGCCTCATCAAGCCGAATATTATACTTTACTTCTGTCTAGTACTTTAGGAATGATGGTGGTTGCCTCGGCAACCGATTTTCTGACCCTTTTTCTAGGAATAGAGATTTCAGCTTTTAGCAGTTATGCTATGGTTGCTTTTAGAAAACAGGATGACAAATCTACTGAGGCTGGTGCCAAGTATCTTTTGATAGGCATCTTCTCCTCAGCTCTCACTCTGTATGGTATATCCTTACTTTATGCGCTTACTGGATCTATAACTTTTGAGGGTGTCCGTTCATTTCTTACAAGTCTTGACAATGGGATTATTTCAGGAGATTTCGATGAAGTTATTTTTATTTCCAGCTTATTCATATTGGCTGGTTTAGGTTTCAAAATTGCTGTTGTACCTTTCCATGCCTGGGCACCTGATGTCTATCAAGGCGCCCCTACTCCAGTGACAACTCTTCTTGCGGCTGGAAGTAAAGCAATGGGGTTTGTAGCACTTTTTAGGGTGTTTTTATTCACTATGGAAACGGTTTCAGATGAATGGAAACTTGTTCTTGGAATTATCGCTTTGTTTTCAATGACGTTAGGCAATCTGGCGGCCATTACACAGGATGACATAGGGCGGATGCTGGCATATTCTTCTATTGCACAGGCAGGCTATATTCTGATTGCAGTTCCTGCCCTTACTGATGACGCTATTTCAGGGGCTATTGCACATACTCTGGTTCATGCTTTTATGAAAGGTGGAGCATTCATAATAGTAGCCGGTGTCGGTGCCGCAGGTCTGGGCTACAGTATGGAATCGTATAAGGGACTGGCCCAGCGTTCACAGCTGTTGGCGCTGTCCATGACAGTTTGTCTTTTGTCTTTAGTTGGAATTCCGCCCTTTGCTGGATTCATAAGTAAATTCTTGCTATTCTATGGAACATTGCAGGCGGGTCTTTCAGGTGATACTTGGATTATTGCGCTGGTAGTTGCCGGGGTTCTGAATTCGGCCCTTTCGTTGTATTATTATCTTAAAGTTATTAGGTTCATGTATCTTTACGACGCTTCCGCTTCTGATGGTATTGAATTTAGTAACACGGTCCGTTATGTTTCTTTTCTGACTTTGCTTTCTTTAGCAATTATTATACCTTTATTCTGGCAGTCACTTTTTGAAATTTGTGAAAGAGCCACAGTAGCTTTGATGACATGATTGATAAGAATACTGAACAGTACAAACAATTTGAAAGATTATGGTCAGGAGATACACCTAAAGGGACTAATACTAACAAGAGAAATCTTTTCCGTTCCCGAATGAAAAATTCATGTCAACAGGAAGGAATTGAATTCAGCAAGATCAATGCCTTTAGAATTTTTTCGGGCGAAATCAAGGCATTGGAATCAGATACTACAAAGATAGGCGAGATTAAAGTGACCAAGCCACCTAGAAGACATTTAAGAGGAATTTAGATTCTATCACTTGCGATAAGTTCATTTGCAAATGACATAGGTACTTGTTCTAATAGTATTTTGGTTGATGAGTCAGGTACATCTTCCAGATACTTACGTGACATTTCCTGCCATGGTGATATCAATTCTTCAAATATATTCTGGGCATCCTCCATTTTAACTTTTATGATTATATTGTTTGCATCCCCAGTCTCTACAAATTCATCAATTGCTTCTTTGTAATGTACGTACCGACCAAGTCTAGTAACAGGTAAGGTAGGTATCCCCAGCGCTAGGTCACCTACTGGGGTCTTCGTAACCAATGAATTCATAAGATCAATGTAGTCATCAGTTATTTGATAAATGATTCCTACTGCCTCACCGAATTTGTACATGGGTAATACTAGATCAGTTCGTGGTGAAATTAAAGCCCCTAATTCCGCAGCAGTACTGTATAAGGCTCCAGTCTTTCTTTTTATTCTATGGATATAAACTGATTCACTATAATCTTTTTTATCTGTAAAATCTGCAATCGCACCTTCGGCTATTTTTCGCCCACATATAGCCAGTGATTTTCCAGTCTCTAATGATATTGCTCCATGGAGTGATCCCGTTGCACCCATTAGATCTGCCACTAGAATTGCACTTCTTGGTCCTAATTCTTTCCACAGAGCAGGTGCCTCTCGCCTAAATTCATCCCCGTCTACCCAATCATCATGTATTAGTGCTGCACAATGTAGAAGCTCCAAAGCCATTCCACATTCGAACGCTAAATGGGGATCGCCTCCTAAACAATCTGATACTAATCGGCAGAGTACAGGTCTGAATTGCTTTCCTCCTTTTACACCTTTATTTATTAATGGGGCTAAGTCTTCTGATTCTTTTCTGATCTCATTTTCTAGATGCCGTTGAAATTCTGCTCTAACCTCAAGATAATAATCGTTCAGATTATCTGAGAATGCTGTATTCTTTTTTAATTCTATTGATTCCTTCATATATTATCCTAATATAACTACTTTGATAACCTATTAGACTTTAAGAGAAACAGTATATAAAATAATCATTATTGTTCTCGATTATCCTCATATTCTTACCTTTTTAAGTGGAGCCAAATACTTCGCTTCACCTTCTTTTAGCGAATTTATGGCTGCTTTTGCACCGGTTAAAGTAGTTATGAATGGAATCCCTAGTTCGACGGCTAATCTTCTCATTTGAGCTCCATCGGTTGCCGCTCTTCTTCCAGTTGAAAGATTTATGATCAAGTCTACTTCTTTGTTTCGCATGACCGAAAGGATATCTGGTTGTTTTCTGTCTGATATTCTCCAAATCACTTTACTGTTTATTCCTTTTCTACGCAGATGTGAGGCAGTTCCCTTGGTAGCTATTAAATTAAATCCCAAATTGACTAGTTCATTTGCTACGTCACCAAATTCAAGTTTGAGTTTATTGGAAACTGAAAGAAATACGGTTCCTGTAGTGGGTATGGTCTTGTTTCCACCTTTCATTGCTTTGAGGTATGCAGTACCAAATGTAGGTCCATGACCCATTGCCTCTCCTGTGGATTTCATTTCTGGCCCTAAAACTGTATCCAGTCCGGTTATTTTCAACCAGGAGAAGGTCGGCACTTTCACGGAAGCACCACTCATTTCAATTACTTCAGGCAGGTGGTTCAATTCTTCCCCCAGCATTGCTTTTACAGCCAGTCTAGCTAAAGGATAACCAGTTGATTTACTAACAAAGGGTAGCGTTCTACTTGCTCTTGGATTTGCTTCCAGAAGAAAGATATCCTGCTCTTTGATTGCTAATTGCAGATTTGCGGCTCCAATAACTTTGATTTTTCTGCCGACTTTTTTACTAATTTTGATAACTTCATTTTCTAATTCTTTTGAAATTGATTGGGGTGGCATGACACAGGCGCTATCTCCTGAATGAACCCCTGCCATTTCAATTTGCTCCATTATTGCCCCAATTACCACATTCTTTCCGTCAGAGATTAGATCTACGTCCAATTCGATAGCTCCCTCTAGAAATTTATCCACTAGTACTGGTTTTTCCGGGGTTGCATGAGTTTCCAGTTTTAGATATTTTGCTAGCTGTTTCTCATTGTGGACAATCTCCATTCCTCTTCCGCCGAGTACAAAGGACGGTCGAATCAAAACAGGGTATCCGATTTCTTCAGCTCTAATTACTACTTCATCCGAATTCTTGGCCACGGCCCAATCAGGCATTCTTATGCCTGCTTTCTTCATCAGTTCACCACATTGCTCTCTGTTTTCGGCCGCATCCATATCTCTGACTTTGGTTCCTAAGATCTTTGTTTTCAATTTTTCATCTTTGATATATTTTTCAATTTTCGAAGCAAGATTGACTGCTGTTTGTCCGCCCAGTTGTAAAATTATACCATATGGTTTCTCAACATCCAGTATTTCGAATATAGCTTCACCATCTAAGGGTTCGAAATATAGTCTATCCGATGCATCAAAATCAGTTGACACGGTTTCAGGATTGTTGTTTACTACAACTGCTTCGTATCCAGCTTCTCTAACGGCCTGGACTCCATGAACAGTAGAATAATCAAATTCGATTCCTTGTCCTATTCTTATTGGTCCAGACCCGAGTATAACTATACTCTTTCCTATATCAAATTCTGCTTTGTCATCAGAATAGGTTGAATAGAAATAAGGTGTCTTTGCTTCAAATTCACCAGCACATGTGTCTACCATCAAGAATGAAGAAGTTATCCCCATTTTCTTTCGTTGATTCCTTATTGTCTCTTCTTTTCTATCAGTTAAATTGGATATGTGTAAATCACTAAATCCATTGTTTTTAGCTTTGACAAGGAGTTCTTTTGTTAATCTTCCTTTAACGTTTTCTAATTGATTTTCGATTTTAACTAAGTCTGCAATCCTTTCAATAAAGAAAGGATGGAAATCTGTTAATTCACAAGTTTTCTGAATTCTTCGTTGGCTGGCATTTCTGCGTTTCAGGTAATTCCATATCACTGTTAATCTTTGATCATTTGCTTCAGCAAGAAATTTTTCAAGCTTTTCTTTCTTCCAATTAATTATCTCAGGATATCCCAATCCTTGTCCAATAGATCTCCAACCTTTCATTAGCGCCTCTTCAAATGTTCGACCAATTGACATGGTTTCACCCGTTGATTTCATCTGTGTTCCGAGTGTTCTGTCTGCAAGTTTGAATTTGTCAAATGGCCATCTTGGTATCTTGATGACTACGTAATCAATAGATGGTTCGAATGCAGCACTTGTGTTCCCTGTCACTCGGTTTGGTAATTCGTGTAATTTGTGTCCAATTGACAGCATGCTGGCTATTCTGGCTATCGGAACTCCGGTTGCCTTAGATGCTAACGCAGATGAACGAGAAACGCGTGGATTTACTTCTATCAAGATATAATCCTCTGTTTTTGAGTTATAGGCAAACTGAACATTACATCCACCTACTATTCCTAGACTTTTCACAACTTTCAGAGCGGATGTTCTCAACTTTTGATATGCCGTATCAGGTAGCGTAAGTGCCGGAGCTACAACAATCGATTCTCCAGTGTGTACTCCCATAGGATCAAGATTTTCCATGGAACAGACTATGATGGCGTTATCATCTTCATCCCTCAGAACCTCGAATTCGAACTCAAGCCATCCCAAAATTGATTCTTCTATCAGCAATTGTTTTACAGGAGATAGTGCTAATCCTCTTCCAGCTATAATTTCTAGTTCTGCTCTATTGTAAGCGATACCTCCACCGGTGCCTCCCAATGTAAATGCTGGTCTTACAACAACAGGGTACTTCAGTTTTTCAGCTAGTTTAAGTGATTGTTTGATTGTATTTGCAATTCCACTCTTGGCTACTGGTTCACCTATTTCCTCCATTCTTTTCCTGAATAGGTCTCTATCCTCTGCCATTTCAATTGATTTTAGAGAAGTTCCTAATATTCTTACTTTGTGTTCTTGGAGAACACCGGCCTTATGCAGTCCTACTGTAAGATTTAGTCCTGTTTGCCCCCCCATTCCAGGTATTATGGCATCAGGTTTTTCTTTTTCTATTATTGTGGTTAAAGATTCAACTGTCATTGGTTCGATATAGACAATGTCTGCTGTTTCTGGATCGGTTTGAATGGTTGCTGGATTTGAATTTACGAGAACTACTGTGTGACCTCCCTCTCTCAATGCTGAACAACATTGTGAACCAGAATAGTCAAATTCGGCAGCCTGGCCAATAATAATTGGTCCAGCTCCCGGAACAAGAACTTTCATTTTATCCATTTATCATCCTTATTACTCTTTCGAAAAGAATATTGGCGTCCATTGGACCTGGGGTTGCTTCTGGATGGAATTGGACAGACCAACAATTCTTGGATTCTATCCCTTCACAAGTCCCATCATTTAGATTGATGAATGTTTCTTTGACTCTTTTCGGTAATTTATGTAAAGCAAATCCATGATTCTGTGAGGTTATGTATACATTATCGGTTTTTAGTTCTTTAACGGGTTGATTTCCTCCTCTATGTCCGTATTTGAGTTTGTATGTTTTACCACCTAATGCAAGTCCAAGGATTTGGTGTCCTAAGCAGATACCTACTACTGGTGTTTCTTTCAGTATATTTCGAACTGTTTCTACTACTGGTTTCATTTCTTTATGGTCGGGATCACCGGGACCATTGCTCATGAACACTAAATCTGGTTTTGTTGCCTCAATTTTCTCGACATCGTAATTCCATGGCACAATAGTAACTTGGCATTTTTCTGCCAGATTCTTAACAATAGACTGTTTTACTCCCCAGTCAAAGAGAGTTATTCGGGGTCCCTTATCTCCTCTTTTGTATTTTCTGTTAGTTGAAACCATTGAGACTAGGTTTGAATCAGAAGGCCATGCCATTTCTTGTGCTTTCTTTACACCCTGTTTTGGCGTTATTTTACCATCGGTACTGATAACTGCCCGCAGTGTTCCTGCTTCTCTAGTAATAATTGTAAGTTTCCGGGTGTCAATTCCTTCTAATCCAGGTATTTCCTCACTCCTTAGCCACTCGTCAAGATTCATCTTTCCCTGATGTGGTTTACGGCACCATTCCTTGACCAGACAGGCATTTACCTGAATTTTCGAAGATTCATAATATTTCGGGTCGCAACCATAGTTCCCTATTTGTGGAAATGTGAACATAAGCATCTGACCAGCATAACTTGGATCAGTCAGAGCTTCTTGGTAGCCAGTCATTGAAGTATTGAAAACTAGCTCTCCTTCTACTGTTTTTGGATACCCAAATGAGTCACCAAA
>CAZXZT010000045.1:0-7042 GCA_964645695.1 uncultured archaeon | reverse complement strand
GCCCAAGGAAGGATTACCCAGAACGAACCCTATCAGGATGACAACACAAATCGACATTGCCATCCCCAGCGTGATTCTGTACAACGTATCGAATTCCTCATCCAGTTCGCCCCTGCGGGGAAACATGGCCTGAATAAGTGTGTAACCGGGAAGAAACAGGACCAGCAACATTCCGGCAATCACTCTAATCCAGTTTATCTCTTCCATCAGCGCTCCAGATTGACCCCGTTAAAAACGTCTACCGTTGCCAAAGCCTCTACGGTAACCGTACGGCTCTGCTCCATTCCGCCTGTAGGAAGACTGCTGTTTCAGAACCTCCCATCGTGGCTTGCATCCACATTCGTGACCATTCAGATCACTGCGACCCAATCTATGTTCCTTGAGTAACTCCAGAATTCTGCTATTGCAATCACTACAATTATGAGCGCCTCTGCGGGTTCCACCACCAGTCGGATCGGAGTAGACCCTCGCGGGAAGATCCTTGCAACGTTCCAGTACTTCCATGACCGACCATAGCCAAGGAGCGGTCCATTCATTTCTGAACCACAACTTTTCGACCACGGTATTCTTCTGAACATTGACTGGATTTATTGATATCTTGTCGACATGAGGTGCTGCATCGGTCGCGGACTGAACGGCATCTTCAATTGCGTCTTTCTCTCCAAGATATGGTGGTTTCAGCAGTACATATGCCTTGACCTCCGCTCCGTTTTCATGGGCAGTTTCACAGACCCTTATGAAATGTGGCCAACGCAGTCTCTTGTTCACGCATTTGTCCAGAACAACTGGATTGGACGACTCCAGACCAATTGCAATCTCAATCTTGGGCGAATTCGGATAGTTGAAATGCTTGGGGTGAACAAATTCCGGAAGCGATTCAATCAGAACCTTCTCAATCCCCATGGTAGACATATCGGACATGACAGCGTTTGCAAATTCCAGTGGCACCTCTGTCGGGTCCAAAAATGAACCTGAAGTATAGATCTTGGCATATCTTTTGCCTTCCAGAGAACGACGGATTTTCTCCCACTGGGCATTTAGCATATCGTTGCTCACTCCTCCCGGAACCGTATCATTGAAGTATCCACACATTGAGCAGCCTTCCTTGATTGACCAATAGCACCCTCTAGTCCTGAGTATGGCGACGCCTGCCTCGACTATCTCCTCTCCTATAACTTCCTCTTCAGTCCATCTGGCAACTGGTTTATCCAAAGGGTGTTCTCTAGGTATTGATTTGGACTCATTGACAAATTGGGTCAACGGTACAAATGCCTCAGGCATGATGTCTCACCTCCACTGCAAGACCGCGCTCCATAGATACCATTTCCCTGGGATTCATACGAGCAATTCCCACGGCGGTCACTTTCCCGTTTTGCTGGATTGCGACTTGTTCACCAATCGACCAGTTGCCATTGCAACTTTTTACGCCGACAGCGAACAGATCGCCCACCAGCTTGAAATCTTCAGCCACGACCAGTCCGCCCCCATTACTTGCATACTTTTCTGCGCCTGCCAGAGTCAGACCAAGGCCTCCTACTCTCGGTGAAATCGTTGCCAGGTCCCCACATCTCAATTTGTAAGGCATATATCCACTTATTTCGGATTCAGCAAGAAATGGAGATGATTCACCGTACTGGAATTTAGCAAGTCCAATCGCTTCGCCTTTAGCCCTATCTTTGGAACTCAAAACTGGTATTTCGACGATCGCTGTACGAGTAACATCCTGTAAAATTTCCAATCCTTCGGAGGATGATGGTTTCTCGACTTCGGTATCTATTGTATCTACCTTCCTTTCTCTCAGTAATTCGGTTATTATCTTGGATGATGAACCTGCATGTACGATTGCTTTGAGGTAATGTTTTTCAGGTTCCAATCTAGAGAACTGTTCCCTCAGCATTTGAACTTCGGACGCGCTCCAGTCTCCAGTCACCGCTATGTCGTAGTGGGCAGCAGGATAGCAAAACTCCAGTTCGCGAGGTACTAATCCCAGAGGGGAGGTTACAGAAACGATGTGTAAGGCCAAGTAATTATCGACTTCCTTGATAGTATTGTAGAATCTCTTGTGACTGCTACTCTTGAAATACGGTTT
The DNA here is from genome assembly GCA_964645695.1 of uncultured archaeon. Taxonomy (GTDB): domain Archaea; phylum Thermoplasmatota; class Poseidoniia; order MGIII; family CG-Epi1; genus CG-Epi1. The sequence goes on along the minus strand of CAZXZT010000045.1, from coordinate 4,953 downwards.
CCGGGCCGAACAGGGAAGAACTAGCAACACCATATTCTTGGCTGGCGGTACATAATCTGATAATCTCTGTTGAAAATCAACAACGGATGGATTTTCAAGGCTCAAATTGTTGGCCCGTATCGCAATGCTACGCCGGGCTCCCTTTTCTATTAACAGGGAAGTGGAATGGTGCAGGATCTGAGAAACTCGCGGATTATGAAGGCTGGTCACTTCCACCAGTTCCCTCAAGGTTCCATTCATTATAGAAGTTCGGATTTTCAAAAGCCAGCGTTCAAGTTCCTCTCGATTTTGGGATTGAAGATTCTTTACTTTTGTGCTAATTTTTATCCATGAACCATTGTCGAGCGACCAGCCTGTAGCGCTTCTCAACACGACATTCAGATCATCAAAGACGTCTACACCAAGATATGCTAGAATTGGCATGTCTGATGGTTCAACTGCCGGAGCATAAAGTAATCTTGAATATCCGGCTTCTTTCCTGAAATCTGAGGCTATCTCCACCAACTTCTGAGGCTGTAATGAGGATGCGTTGTCCAGAACAGCTATTTCCTCTGATAATTGCAGATAAGGGGCTTTATTGGAGTCAAGGCCCAACGGTCTGGGTGGCAAATCAATAGACTTTCCGATTTTGATAGTTCCAACTGATTTCAGGTCTCCTGAGATTTCGAAATCGTCACTAAATGCTACACAAGGAGTCCGCAGACTCTCATCCATTTGTAATAGACGCGCCAATCCCTCATGAGCCAGAGGTTCCATGCTATACAACTCCATTAAGGGGTATATATTGAAATTCTTTCTACTTAGTCTTTTAGTTCTTTTGGTGGTTCTGTAGAAGAGTAATCATCCTTGATTCCCTCTTTACTCACAGTCTGAGCAGCTTCCTGAACATCTTCTTTGATAGCATTAATCTCAGCTTCCATTTCCTCTGCGGTTGGGATTGGGCCCAGAATATCGTCTGTTTTGCCAAGTGTAGACTCCATGTCCTTAATATCTGACAATTGACGATCGCCAGCTTTCCTAGAATAACCAACGTAATCCGAAGCGCCCTCCAATAACTTTGATAATTCGAATGGAATTACAAATTTAGTTGCTGGGCCAGTACCCAATTCCTTCAACGAATCGAGACTCAGTACCGTAAGGGCTTTGGAATCAAGTGCGGAAGCACCCATTGCGGTGATTCTCAAACCTTGTGCCTCTCCCTGCTTTTCCAGAATAGTCTTGGTTCGCTCTCCCTGAGCTTCAAGGACTTTGGCCTGTCTGACACCCTCGGCCTCGAGGATTCGGGACTGTTTGTCTCCCTCGGCGCTCAAAATGGCAGATCTCTTCTCACCATCGGCTTTCAGGATAGCTGCTCGCCTTTCACGCTCGGCTGAGGTCTGCTCTTCCATTGCAGCCTTTACGTTCGGAGACGGATCAACTTCCCTGATCTCTACATTGTCAACTTTTACGCCCCAAGGGTCTGTTTCAATGTCCAGCTTATCCCTAAGGACTGCATTAATTTTGTCTCGACTGGAGAAGATTTCATCCAGTTCCATGTCGCCAACGACTCCTCTGAGTGTGGTTTGTGCCATGTTGACTATAGCTGCTCTGTAGTTTGCCACATTCAGGACGGCCTTCTTGGCATCGGCAACCCTGTAGTACACTACAGCATCCACCATTGTCGGTGAATTATCTTTGGTGATAACTTCCTGACGCGGAACATCAAGAACTTGAATACGTAGATCTATCTTGAAAACCACTGTAATCAAGGGAACTACAAAGTTCCATCCTGGATTGAGCATCGTATGAAACTTGCCCAATCGTAGTGCGACTCCTGCTTCGTACTGTTCAACCTGAACAATCGTGGTCCATAAAATTACGACTGTCACGACTATCAGAATCAACAGCAAAACAAAGAACGTGCCTGCATCCATATTTTTCTCCTATTTTTCTCCTATATTTATTCCTTGGGTTCCACAGTCAAAGTGATACCCTCGGCACTAATAACCTCTACGTTAGTGCCAATAGCTATATCCGAATCAGAAATCGCTCGCATTTCTTCCCTATCTATTCTGACTTTACCATAAATCGAATCTGATGATATCGCCTTAGTCATGCGACCTGTAGTGCCTACATATGATTCGATACTCATTTCGCTGGGCGCATCCGGTGTGGCAAAAGTCTGGTAGAACTTTACGGTACCGAAAAGTGAACCCAAACCAACCACAAGGCCGATGGGCAATAGCCAGATGCCAGTTACAATATCAAAAGACATCAAAATGCCCAATGCTATCAAGACAGTGCCAGGTACCGCGACCAAAAATCCTGGCATCGTTGCCTCTACCAAGAAAAGCAGAATACCGATGATGATAAACGCGAGTCCTATTTCGGTTCCCAATAATTCTTCAGCCATGATTAGCTCCGTATCCTGTCCACAACAATGGTTGTATATAAGAGATTTTCAAAAAAAGATTTCGAAGAAAAAGAAAAGCTACTTGCTTTCCCAACGTTTTTCAAGCTTGTCAAGAGAACGTACAATCACACCATCCTCAGTAAACAGAATTATGCAGTAATCCCTCCGGAGCCCGGGATGGGACAATTTTTTACCGCCGACGTTGATGCCACGAAGCTCAGGTCCAAAGGTCACTTTTTCACTAGCTGTTTTGTATACTTTACGACCAGATTCTGATTTGGCAACCAAGAAACCAGCAACGGTCAAGGCTTTGAACCTGTGACGGAGAAGCGCGTCCTTCTTTTGCAATTCCTCCGTGTCTTTCGGTCTGAATATTACTTTTGCACTGTCTGTAACCGTTGAATCTGGATGATCGGCAACGAAGGCTAAAACTGATATGTCCAGATCATCTAACAATGTCATTAGAAGGAATCCTACGCCTCAGCATCTCTTACCGAAGAAGGAGAGGATAAGACTCCCGTCTGTATCAGGCGATGAAACGTCTGCTATGGTGAAACTAATCAACACTCCCAGGAAAACAATGAATGTGTTCAGGAGCAGGACACCCATCTCAACTGTGTTTGCCCAAGCTGGCAACATGGGCACTGGAACGGCAGGAGCTGTCCTTGCCTTGCGATACACTACGAAATCTTTCAATTCTTCATCCATCTTCTTCACCTTGTGATAGACAGCTTATTCCATATATTTAAAGAATTTTCGAAAATAATTTTTGAACAAGGTCTCAAATAACTGGAGTCAATCAATCCCTGTGAGTGGTGTTCTGGATTTGAACCAGTATATGATAAAGGAGAAATTCTGGAAAATATTCGGTAATAAATTCTGGTTCGAGGATTCTGACCAACAAAGGCATGGCTTCTGCGAGCAAAAAAGATTCAAGATAAAGGAAGACATTCGGATATATTCTAATGAATCAAAAAGCCATGAATGGCTGAAAATCAAGCAAAAACAATTGGTTGATGCATGGGGTGGTTATGACGTGATGGATTCACAGACCGGAGAGCTCCTAGGTACAGTAAGGCGAAAATTCTGGGCATCCATATTTCGGACCAGATGGCATCTTCTGGACGCTTCGGGTAACGAAATCGGGCTCTTGATAGAGGATAGTATGGGGCAAGCCTTAGCCAGACGATTAATACTAGGATTATTGCCAAAGAAATTTCATATAGAAATCGGTGGAGGGGGCGAATTCGTGACAATGAGGCAGATGTTCAATCCATTCATCAAGAAACTGGTTGTGAATATCCCCCCTAATCATCCACTCGATAGAAGATTCATCGCTGGTCTAGCTATAGTAATAGCTGCTATTGATGGGCGAGGGAAAAAGTAGTCTTACTGACTGAAATATTTGATCGCTACGCTTCGCACGACCCATATAAGAGTAAAACCGAAGACCGCTATTGCATATGTGTTGGAGGACAAATCAAAACTATCGTCCGTTGTACCAATCAAGGTCAAGATTACTAGAAAGGCAACCAATATCCCTGTAAACCATTGGAATTCCTTTTGCAAATCTTCCTTGGATGTGCTACCTGGTCCAAGATTCTTGACACTGTAACTTATCGCTAGCCAGCTTACTGCAAAGGCTCCAACTGTAATCGCTATTTCAGTTGGTTCGGAAGTACCTCCATAAACTAGAAGGACCAAAAAGGCAATAAGGGCGCCTGAGGCCCATATCAGTTCTTTATGTAGGTCTTCGTTCAAATTAAGCACCAATCCGTCTTGAACGGGAACTATATAAGGAATTCTCAAAAATGTTTTTTGAAAGGGAATAACGCATCTTTATTAAACAACGATTCTGAAGGTGGGCTGTGAAAAATAAACGTGTTGATTATGAAACCTCCGAACTAAGGCGAAAGGACCTGGTAGAATCACCAGTGGAGATGTTCCGCATATGGTTTGACCAGGTGGAAGGAATGCACCCCTTTGAATCAACGGCCATGACCTTGTCAACCACTAACAAAGATGGGAAACCATCCAATAGAGTCGTGCTCCTCAAAGGATATGATGAGGATGGGTTTGTATTCTACACCAATTACGAAAGCAGAAAAGGTCGGGAAATAGAAGAAAATCCATACGGCTCCCTGAATTTCTACTGGCCGAGTCAGGAAAGACAGGTCAGGATAAATGGAAAATTAAGAAAGGTTTCCCGTTCAAGATCTGAAAAATATTTCCATTCAAGGCCACTTCGGAGCCAGATCGCGGCAGTGGCATCCAATCAGAGTGGAATGATCGAAAACCGAGATACTCTCAAAAAGAAATTTGATGAATTAGAAAAGGAATTCGAGGGAAAGGATGTTCCCTTGCCTGAGAATTGGGGCGGTTACAGGCTAGAACATCGAAGAGTAGAATTCTGGCAAGGAAGGCGTGATCGGATGCATGACCGATTCGTCTACACTAAGAATGGCACTATTTGGCAGATAGAAAGATTGGCCCCCTAGTAGAATTTAGGCCAATAAATTGTAGATTCTTTGCTCAATATTATATACCCCTCTTTTCTCCGG
>CAZXZT010000044.1:0-7129 GCA_964645695.1 uncultured archaeon | reverse complement strand
AACCTATGACGATACTAGTGACGAGTGGGGCTTCCCCGATTCGATGTATGTGGAATTTGAGGGCGGTACGGCAGGCAGTATTGCGTTGGTTTGCAGTCATGTCGATTGTGATGGTGGTGGAATAGACCCTGACGATCCTAATGGTTTTTGGGCCATAGACAGCGGATCAGAACCGGATGCCAGCACATTGGTTACAAATCTTGGCACTGAGGTAATACGGTATCAGTTTGTCGCTACTAAGCTTGATGAAGATGATCTTTGTCACCCAAGTCCGTGTAACGTTTTCCAGACAAGTAATACTCGGGTAAACACGCTTCCAGAACTTGCGGATAACGCTTTGGTTACTGGTGGGGGAATGCCTGAAGATGAATATACTCTGACAATCACTTACACGGATTTAGATAACCACACAGGAACGGTGACAGCTACGGTTTGCGAAACCGCGACTCCAACGAATTGCGACGAATCTGCCCTATCTCTTTCAAAGACATTGGGAGATGAAGATACCGGAGCAGTCTACTCTGTAGCTTTCTATACAGAACTGGGAGGTTCGCTGACCGTAACCGTTAGTGCTGAGGATGACTATGATCCGGCATCTACGGATGATCGCACTACGACCTTTGTTGTTGATACAACTACTCCATGGCTGAAGGACATAGGTAATTACAATGCCACTGGAGGCGAAACAGAAGATTTCACTTTTACGGTAGTCTACTGTGTTTTTGATGATACGACACAAGGCACCCCATCCGTCAATGTTGATGTGAACGGAACGACCCACTCAATGAGCGAGGGTGGTGACAATGAAGCCTGCACACATGGTAAGAACTACACAAAAACAACGACCATCGCTTGGGCAGGTCTGAATGCACAAGCTGTTACTTTCTCCGGTTCTAACGATAATGGAGCGGCACAGAGTTTGTCAGGTCAATCCATTACAATCAATGATGCGCCGACAATTAGTGCTGGAAACGCTGTGAGGGCTGGCAACAACTTTGATCTTAGCGTTTCGATAGCTGATGTCAATGAAAATGATGGAGACGAACCACTCTTAGCCTTTGCAACCATTGAGTTTGATACTTTTGGTGAAAGAGCGATGTCTTGCACTACAGGAGCTTGTACGGTCACGGTTGCCGAGGTTGACATCATAGACCAGAGAGGAGGCCCCCGTGCCGTAACCTTCCGTGTGGAGGATACCCATGGTGCAAGTAATGCATCAGGCGCCGGTGATTTCGGTAGTACAATAGATGTCGAGAAGACAAGCAGTGTTATTTTGACCCCGATAGGCGACCAGTCAGTAGAGCCAGGCTCAAGAACCTACACATTTACGATTGAGAATGATGGGAACTTTGAGGACAATTTCACTATTTTACACACCAGTGTGAACGGCTGGAGTTCTTCAGCCGGATATGTGGTAGTACCATACGATGCCTCGGGCACCTTTGATATAGTTATGAATGTTCCCCATGTTGCGGCTGGTACAGTTGATTTATGGTCCGTTGATGTTAACGGCACCAATGATAACACATCAACAGGTAGTGATAGCGGTACAACCACGGTTTTACCGATTTCGGGACACACCGTAACCATTGCAGATGCATCAAGCAGTGCAGATCCCGGTACTACGGCCACGTATTACTTCACTATAACTAATACAGGTAACGCTGATGAGGCATTCGCTTACACAACAAATGCAACTCCCGGTTCAGACACTACAGGTACTTTGGGAATGGGAGAATCCGAGACTGTTGCAGTTTCACACACAGTTTCTGGGGCTGCAGGTTCAACGTTCACAGTGACTTTCACCTCTGGTTCGGAGAGCAAGACAGCTACAACCACGACTAATCAGATTTATGACCTGTCTGTCTCCCAGACTGGTGGTAATGAGCCAGTGGGCAGTTTGACGCCAGGCCATACCTTCGACATAGAATACACCATAACCAATGCTGGTAATGGTGCCGATTCCGTCTCCGTGTCTTTCTACGGCGATTGGTTATCCGGTGATTCAGATACAACTGTTTCAGTGTCTGCAGTTGATCCGAGCACAGTCACAGCATCAGTATCAGTTCCATCAAGCGCACCGAGTGGTTCATCTTCTTCAGTCAGCATTTCGGTCACAGGTGGCGGCGATTCAGCCGAATCTTCGTATATCGTGAACGTAGCTACTAGCACTCGTGGAGTTTCACTCGGCGGAACTGGAGCTTATACGATAAACAAGGGAGACTCCCAGGAGGGTACGGTCACAGTCACGAATGACGGAGTTGCGGCCACTTTTGCAGTAACCTCGTCCGATTCCAGTTTGAGCTTTGAGACCTCAGAGATTACTCTTGCTGCTGGCGCATCAGGAACGATGGCCTTTACCATTCATGCAGTAGCGTCTGGAGATTTATCATTCACAGTGGCAGATACCATCGATGGTTCTTCAGAAACGTTTACGGTTACGGTTACGGCCAGAGAATTCAGTACTGATATATCAGCTTATGATACTGATAACTGCAATCCCACTGATGTTGTATGTACGTTCGATCAGGATGGTGGTTGGGACGGTACCAGTTACAGAAATTCAGGAACATGGTCGACCACTATGGTCGTGACAGATGAGAATGGACAGTCTGGGACTCGCACATTCTCCACAACAATTCCGAATGCAGTACCGACAGTCAGTCCAATCAGTGCGGATGACGGAACTGCTGGCAATGAGCAGACCTTCACTTTCACAGTACCATCGGATTCCGATGGAGACGTAACCCATTTTGTCATAGACTTTGGAGATGGCAATTCGCAAACCTTCGACAGTTCTGATTTGGAAGGCACTACTGTCACGGCTACACATACATACGAGTCGGCAGGTGACTTTTCGGTTACAGCCACAGCATACGATAATTCTGGAGGAGAATCAATGCAGGCTGTGACAATAAGCGTAGGCGAGCGTACGGTTACTCTGGATGATAATTCTTACATTTACAACCTTATTGCCCTTTTGGGCTTTTTCGTGCTAGGTATGCTCCTGGCCGGAACTGCCTTCAAGATGCAACAGGGTGAAATTGCAGGAGATGAAGAAATGAACGAAAGAGACCGACAAAGATTGGAAAGCGTAGAACGCCGCATGGAGAGTCTGGCAGAGCGGGAAGAGCTATTGGAGGTCTCTGCTTACGACGCATCCCGAGCGGCGACAAAGCTGGAAGAACATATTTCAGCTTTCAACGAAGTCCTGGTTCGGGCCCAGGAAATTGCGGCCGAGGAGAAGCTTAGGGAGCTCGAGGTGGCCGAGGAGACCCGAAAGAAGGAAGACGAGCAGATGCAGCTTGATCTGGAGGATCCGGATATCGAAATGGTGGCCGAGAGATTCCATGATTCACTGGGCCGGCTTGTCAAGGCTCGTGACGAACTGTCAAAGATAGAGGAGCAATTAGCCCATATATTGAAGATGGAACGTGATGAGCAACTAGAGAAATTGACATCGATGACCGAATCATACGAAACCACCAAGCGCAAGATTGATGCCCTTCAGTCTTCCAAGGAAGCTAGGGACGCAGCAGCTGTTGAAAGCAATATCATGAACATGCTAAGTGCAGCCGCATCGGGCGCCGGTGCAGCCGACTTTGGCGATTTCGGTGACTTTGATGACGACGCTGATGAATACGAGGTCGAGATATACGAGGATGAAGATGGCTCATTCTACTATATTGACCCCGACACAGGGGAAGAAACACCTTGTGATGAAGACGGCAACGCACTCTGAGGACCTGAACAGAGAATCTGGTTTGTCGCAGGATCTGGTCTAGTCGTGTCTTTTGACACTGGCTGGTGGTGGGGTTATCAGAGTCTAATATCTGATCAGTTCGGTTTTTCCCACATCCGCGAAGAAGTAGCATCGCGTTTGGCATCACGTATCCTCGTGCAGGAGGAAGACATAGCCAATCAGATTAGGGATAGAGACATGGTCGTGGTCGGTGCAGGGATCCTCCCATCCACAAAGATTCCGGAATCAGATTTGGTTGTCGCGGACGGTGCTCTAAGAGCATGTCTGGAAAGAGGAGTTATTCCCGATTTTGTTGTTACGGATCTTGATGGTTATGTTTCAGACGTAATCTGGGCCAGTGAGCATGGTTCCAAGGTCGTTGTACACAGTCACGGTGACAATATGGCGACCTTGTACCAATATTCATCGCGCATCAGACCCGTATGTATTACCACTACATATCCTTCAGCAGATACTTCGTGCTGGGGGGGTTTTACAGATGGAGATCGTGCATTGATGATGCTACTTTCACTTGGCTGTAAATCAGCAAGACTGTTTGGGTTTGATTTCTCAAAGATTGGAGATTATTCAGGAGACTATAGTCCCCGAAAGATGGAGAAATTGGCGTGGGCTCAAAAAATAGTGAATGAATGCATGACAAGGTCCGGTTCAGTCTCTCTTGTCTAGTTGGAGGCCCCTATCAATCTGATGAACGCATCTTCTAGGTTGTTCACTCCGGTACTTGCCTGAATCTCGTTTATGGTGCCGATAGCCAGCAGTTTGCCCTGATCTATTATCCCTACTTTAGTACATAGACTTTCAGCCATTTCAATGATATGAGTAGAAAGCAGAACGGTACGGCCATTTGAAGCTAGATTTGTTATCCAGTCTTTCAATTGTTTGGTGTACCGGGGGTCCAGACCGCTTGCCGGTTCATCTAGAAGCACTATTTCTGGATCATGTATCAGGGTCATTGCGATTGCAAGTTTCTGTCGCATTCCCTTCGAATAAGTTCCCACTTCATGATGTATCTGCTCCCCTAGGCCTAGTGAACTTGCATAGTATTTGATTCTCTGCTTTATCAATTTATTTGAAAGCTTGCGAAGTTTCCCAATCAGTTCTAGAGTCTCGGCCCCCGTTAACCGTTCGTAGATTAGAGGATTCTCTGGAAGATATCCCATCATAGATTTAGCCTTCAAAGGCGCTTTCTTGAGATCCACACCTCCAATCCGTACAAATCCTCTGGTCGGTTTCAAGAGTCCGCACATCATCTTGATAGTGGTCGATTTTCCGGCCCCATTTGTTCCTAGCAATCCAAAGACCTCACCAGTTCCTACTTCAAAAGAAATATCCTTGGCAGCAGGTCTATTTCCATAGTACTTTGTCAAGCCGTTAACCTGAATCATTAATCACCGACAGATGGTATAACTTAAGACCCCACGTCCATCATAGTTTGGATATCCAAATTTGAATCAAAGTTTGGTTCTAAATAATGAAATCAAACCGAAATAGCAGTCCTCAGATTCGCCTTGATGCCTTCAATAGAATATTGGATTCTCTCAATGCTATGGATTCACCAGTTGTTGTTGAGGGTCATAGTGATACATTGGCTCTTCGAAGCCTAGGATATGATGGCGAGTTGATTGAATTAAATGATGGTAAATCCGTACTCTCCACGGTCGAAAAGTTAGCACAGAAACTGGGAACCTCCGGAACCTTTGTGATAATGACTGATTGGGATAGAACGGGTGGCCGTTTGGCCAAACGGTTAAAGGAATACGGTGAAGCTAGTGATTTGGTTCCAGATCTTCATATAAGACGTGTTTTATCGTTACTTTGTTCTAAGGATATAACTTGTATTGAGGAATTACCAACGATGATCAACTCTATTCGAAAGCAACTATAAGCCATAGAGTTAATAAGCTGTATTATAATCTTTAGACAATGCTTGGGAATCAGGACAAGGAAAGCGGATTGGAACAAGTTATGAGCAATGATTATCTTTCCAAGTTGGAGAATATTCGAAACAATAGTGGAAATGCAGAAACAGAGGGACTCTTAGATTCGGAAATATTAAAATTTGTTGAAGCAGATACTGAGTTACAAAATGCAATTGTTGAAGCGCATTCATACCATTTACAGCTTCAGGACGAAGTAGGAATAGATAAATTAATGATGGATGAGAAATTATTAGTTGAGGAGATTCAGCAAGGTATTGTTAATTTCTATGCGCCAGCTACTGTGAATCAATACATTGCAATTGCAGGTAGGGGGCCTTGGATTGTTACTTCGCACGGGGCGGTTTTACATGATAATGGAGGTTATGGAATGTTGGGCGTAGGCCATGGTCCAGAGGCCGTAATTGATGCCATGAGTCAAAATTGGGTTATGGCAAATGTGATGACGCCATCTTTCTCTCAAAAGAGACTAGTTGATAGGTTACGTAAGGAAATAGGCCACACTCGCAGTAGTTGTCCATTTTCCAAGTTTATTTGCATGAACAGTGGATCTGAATCTGTAACTGTTGGCCTTAGGATAGCAGATGTTAATTCAAATATCCTAACATCTTTAGGTGGAAAGCATCAGGGAAAGAAAATCAAGTTACTTTCGATTGAGGAGAGTTTCCACGGGCGTACTGATAGACCTGCTCAAATGTCACATTCATGTAAGAAGGAATACGACAAAAATCTTGCATCATTTAGGGACAGAGAAAATTTGATACTAGTTCCTATGAACGATGTGCAAGCTCTCAGAAGAGCTTTTGGAGAAGCCAATGCTAGCAATACTTTTATTGAACTTATGGCAATAGAACCAGTTCAAGGCGAAGGCAATCCAGGAAAATGTATTGATAGGGACTTTTACGATGAAGCACGAAAGTTAACTAAGGCTCACGGATCTTTATTGCTAGTAGATTCAATACAGGCTGGCTTTAGAGCCCAGGGTTGTCTTTCAGTCATAGATTATTCAGGATTCCAAGATTGTGAAGAACCAGATTTGGAAACTTGGTCTAAGGCCATGAATGCTGGACAATACCCACTTTCGGTATTAGGAATGAATTCTAGGGCTTCTGAACTCTATGTTACAGGTATATATGGAAATACGATGACAACAAACCCAAGAGCTTTAGAAACGGCTATCACGGTTTTAGATGGGATTACTCCTGCTTTACGTCAGAATATAAGAGATAGGGGTAAAGAGCTTGTTGACAAGCTAGGATTCCTTGCGTCTGAATTTCCAGATTACATAACAAAGATACAGGGCACAGGTCTATTGTGCAGTGCAGAGTTTGCACCAGATTTGCCAGTAGTCGGTTTTGATGGAATAGAGCCTTGGTGTCGCCGCCGTGGTCTTGGCGTTATTCATGGAGGCAAGAATGCTTTACGTTTT
>CAZXZT010000043.1:0-7139 GCA_964645695.1 uncultured archaeon | reverse complement strand
GAACTAGTTATCGGTTTTATTTTTAGATGAGCCTGCTGTACAGAACACTCTTGCGTCCAGCCCTCTTTTTGCAGGATTCAGAGAAAGCTCATAATCGTCTTATTTTATCCCTTTCTGTGACTAGCCGTTCCAGACTCCTGATGTCTTTTACAGGTAACCTGTATGGCTCTCCTGAGCTACCCGTAAATCTTTTTGGTCTTGAATTCTCAAATCCTATTGGTATCGCTGCCGGACTTGACAAGAACGGAGAGGCAGTTCCGGCCTGGCAGTCCCTAGGATTTGGTTTTTCCGAGATTGGAGGCGTTACTCTACACGACCAGCTAGGTAATCCCAGGCCAAGGATGTTCAGAGCGACAGCTGAGAAAGCCCTGGTCAACCGTATGGGTTTCAACAATATGGGGGCTGAATTGATACATGATAAATTATCGGACTGGAAAGAAAGGGGACTGTGGCCGGAATCACCAGTGGGGATAAATCTTGGAAAATCCCGAATCACGCCTCTTGCAGATGCTCCTGAAGATTATGCAGGTTCAATGAGGATATTGTGGAATCATGCAGATTTCTTTGTGATAAACGTAAGTTCCCCTAACACCCTTGGCCTTCGCGAATTGCAACAGTCCAGATATCTTGATTCAATCCTTGGACTCTGCCAGAAGACCAATTCGGAATGTTCCGAGAAAAGTGGAAAGGGGCTGAAACCCCTTCTTGTCAAAATAGCTCCGGAACTGGATGACGATCAGCTGAAGGAGATACTTGATTTACTGTCCGAACACGATCTGCAGGGAATTGTGGCGACCAATACCACTGTTAAACGCCCAGATACCAGAAGTTCAAGGTGCAAGGCGGTTTATGATCAGGACGGTGGTCTCAGTGGCCTTCCGTTAAAGAATCCGAGCACAGAAGTGATACGTAAAATATATCGCATGACTGGGGGTAAGATTCCAATTATAGGTGTTGGTGGAATCTTCAACGATCGAGACGCATGGGAGAAGATAACTGCCGGAGCCTCTCTGCTTCAGCTTTACACAGGACTGGTGTTCGAGGGACCTGGCATAGCCAAGAGTATAGTCACAGGTCTCAAGAAACGCGTCAAAAACGCAGGTTTCACCAGCATCTCCGAAGTCGTTGGAATTGATGCCTGAAATTACTATTCTCTTATAACAAACTGGCCTTGGCACATTGGACAGGTCACCTGAATAGGTCTTTGGTCGGTAGTTATGGTGATCATTCCTCCGCAACTGGGACATCCCAGATTCACAGGGCCGGTATCTTCAAAATCGAAGAAGTCATCTTCTTCTTCACCTCCAAAATACCTTAGACCAAGAACTCCCCCTAACAGTCCAAGGATCGCTATACCGCCACCTATGAGCAGAGTGTTGTCGCCATCATCACCGTCTCCATTACTGGTTACGGTTGTCTTTTCGTTTACTATTACATTGCCTTGCCAGGCATTGCTGTCGCCCTTGTCATCAGTAACTGTCAGGGTTACGCTGTATGTTCCGCCCTCATTGAATATGTATTCAAAATTTTCCTGATTCTTGCTGATTTCATAATTATCTTTACTTCGTACGATTGACCACGCATATTTCGATATAGTTCCATCTGAATCGTTGGAAGCAGTTCCACTGAAGGATACGATATCTCCAGTGTTGGCGTCTGCAATCATCGAGTTTGCGGACGGAATGCCATTGACAGAGATCAATCCGCTTGCCACTGGCCCTACGTTATCGGTTTCAATTTCCTGTACGTAGGCATTCTTCTCAAGGATATTCTCATCGTAGTCAGTCTGTACGGACAGAGGGATATTTCCAGTCATTGCAGGCCTCCACGTGAAATATACGTCCTTTTGCACTCCCGCTTCTATTTCAGTTGTCTTGCTGTCTACCATTGAGTCTGCCGCATAGAGCGTGGTGATAACGCTTCCATCCTTGCCTCCATAATTTTTGACAGTTACCTTGATAGCCGTTTCTTCGTCTTTGAACAAGGGATCGGTCCAGGCAATGGTCATTAATTCGAATTTGGCACTTGATTCCTCAATTTCGATATCCAGTTCCACTTCATTGTTTTCCACCGAGCTCTCCTCGGGCTCTGAATTCTCCAACTGCACTTTTACAACGTGTAGCCCTTTCGAAGCTGTCCACGTGTAACTCACAACCTCCGACGATTCCCCGTTCACTTCGGAATCTCCGCTGTCGACGGTCTCATCATCTATGCTCAGGATATATTCGATCTCACCATCGGTTTTTCCAAGATTCATAATTTCAAAGTTTATCGTTACTTCCTGTCCTTCTTCAAGAGTTCCTTCAACAGCAAGATTTGCAGGTGAAAAGTCAGGGTCTTCAGGAGGAGGTCCCACGTCTATGGTAAAGGCCTTTGCATCATTGTTGCTATTCTGGTCAGCCGGTTGAATTAGATCCAGTCTTGCCAGCAATTCGCTTTCCCCTTCCTTTGCAATCCATTCTCCCGAGATTGTAACTTCTTCGTCAATTTCAATTTCTTCACCGTTCAGGGTGGTAAAGCGGTCATTGTCATCATACCATCGTAATTCAAAATCTTCTGCCTTCTCAGTTCCTTGATTTTTGATTTTAGCATAAATTGCAATGTGTTCGTTGTGAATCGGGTCACTGTCACCAGTCCAGACTTCGATTATCGCCAGATCGACACCCTCGGCCGTAACAGACACGGTGGTTTCCAGAATGTTATTTCCCAAGTTGCTTTCCGCCGGTGAAACGTCGTAAACTTCAGCTTGAACATCATAGTCACCCTCCTCAGGCTCCCAATCATAAGTCCAGATAATGTGCGAGTCCGCATTGATACTGCCCAATTCATCATTTGTTATTTCTCCTTCATCTAAAATAAGTCGGAACATGGCCACATCTATATACAAAGTTCCGTTATTCTCAATTTTTACAGAGATTACTACGGTATCTCCCTCAACTGGTTCTTCTGGAGAAGTTGTCATCTCGGATACGAATGCGTCAGGCTGGTTGATATCTACATTCTTGTAGCTGTCAAGATAACCGTATCCATAGTAGTAATTGTAGCGGTCACTTTCTCCGGGTTCGGAAGGTTCTCCTCCGTATTCTCCACCCTCCCAAGTTTCAGAGTAGTCCTGTAGTCGGTCTCTGACGCCATTTGAATTATCTCCAGGTCTAAGCGAGATGTCCGCTTCCAGGATCAATGCGGCCAAGCCTGCAACATGTGGACAGGCCATGGAAGTTCCATCTTGTGAGGTCCAACCTGATGCACTGCTGGGGAATCCGGGAATGTTGCTGTGGCCTAGAGCGGCGGTGATGCCACTGCCAGGTGCAACAACCGATGGTTTCAGTTCATCCCATCGATCATCATCGTTGTCATCATCCCTTGGGCCGTAATTACTGTAACTGGCCAAATCGTCATCATCTCTGTCTACGTTGTCTTCGTTATCCATTGCACCAACTGCTACGCTCCAGTCGGCTGCAGCTGGGGAAGGCACTTCCTGTTCTCCGTCATTGCCCATCGCCACGGCTACTACGATTCCAGCGGCATTTGCCTGATTTACAAGTAGAGATTGCGTGTCAGTTCCATCACTTCCACCCGTTGTTCCAAGTGACATCGACATCACATGCACGCCGTTGTTTTTCTCACCATCATTTTCCCAATCGGTATTCACATTCTCAATACATGCTTCTATGGCCTCATTTATGTCTGCGCTTGATCCAGAACCCCAATCAGCCATCACCTTGACATCAATCAGCCTTGCAGCTGGAGCTACACCTATGTAGTCAGGTTCACCATCTCCGTCTGCATCGTCATCGCCTCCCATTCCCAAGGCAGTAGATGCGGTGTGGGTTCCGTGTCCGTTAAAATCGTCAGGATCTTCATTGCTGTCCTCTTCAGTCGTGAATTGATAATTTCCATTTTCGGTAGGACATCCTCCGTCACAATCAATACCGGCTATGAATCTCCTTACGCCCTGATCACCAAATTCATCAAAGGTCTCATGCTCATTATCGACTCCCGTGTCCAATATGGCAATGTTTATTCCTTCACCATAGAATTCTTTGTCTTCCCATACTACTGGGCTGTATTCAGAAGAATCCCTAACCTTTATCGCTCTGACAGAGGTGTCCAGAAACGGATATACAGGAGCCTGCCATTCAACCAGTTTCACGTCTGGAATCTTGGTCAGTTCAATTGCTTTGGTAGCTGGAACACTATCTATTCGTATTGCATCTATGAATTTGTAAACATGATCAATATCGAGACCTAGTTTCTCTATTTCATCAAAGTGCCTTTGTGCCGGTTTTTCACTAAGAACCAGTATTACTCCAACATTTTTCTCTTTATCCAGGAGTTCTTCCATACGGTCATCCAGACCATTGGAATTTCGATCAAAATATGTTGATCTGAATGCAGTTTCAGGTTCAGCAACTGACACTGCAGGGGCGAGGATTGTCATAACCAGAATTATGACCGTCAGTCCACTCCTCATCAGGCCTGTAGCATTCGTTGCTCTAAAAAACATTGTATAGATTATTGTATTCTCCTTTGATATATGAAATACCCGATACAGATCGTTCCTATGGTTGCTAGAGATATTGAAATTATCCAGTTGTTACCACTTTGATTTAGGCTTTCGTTGTCTGTGATCTCCAATATCACTTCAGCAGTTATATTCTCGTTTCCAACGCTTTGAACAATGAACTTGGCATTGTATGGCTTTGAAAGGTTTGTTTCCAGCCCCATTCCAGTTACGACTATAGTGTCAAATGCCTCCAAATCAAAATAGGTCTCGGTAAGATATAGAGTCAGACCTTCTTCCAGTTCCTTTGTGAGCTTGAAGTTATCGTTTCCATTTCCGGAGTTTGTAATCGCTATGCTGACCTTTTGCCCCACCTGCTCAGCATATATTGCTACTCCGTAATATTGATGTACATTAGCAGTTATTTCTCCATTACCAGCCACAAATCCGTTCCGATCGGTAAGCCTCAGTTCAATTTTGTATTCTCCCATTTCACTGTGGAGAGGTGGCTTGACCTTGACCAAAACCTCTGTTTCATCAGATAGATGCAAGAACGTATCATCTGAATGAAAAGCCCATCCTTCTGGCACCTCAACATCAATGGTTATTGAATCCCACGATTGTGTCTTTGCATTACTTACAGTCACATAGGTCTCCAGCCAAGGAAATTCGTACCCTCCTGTAACATTCGTTTCTATTTCCAGCAGGTTTTTGTTCCTCACTTTGACATTATATTCATGTTCCAGGTTATCGAATACATGGAATGAATAGGATGTCCTGTTGTTTTTTCCGTCTATTTCGAATTCATCATCGGATGAAACACTGATATCTACAATGTATTCACCAGTGTATTGAATTTCATTCTTGCTGATGCTCCAGATCTTCTTCTGACCGGGGCCGATTTCCGGAAAATTAAATTGTAATGTGTTCCCGTTATCATTCACTAAAACGGTGACATTGTTCGCGGTTACAGTTCCTAAGTTATCTACATTTCCTTGAATCCGAAATGAATCGCCTTTTTCCAGATTAAGAACCTCGTTCAGTCCACTCTCCTCGTTTTCAATTATTATTTTAGGAGTATTTACTTCCAAATCGGGTAAATGAAGATCCACGAAGAGGTTTTCTTTTATATAGTGGTCCTCGAGGAATCCACCGCCTCCATAAATGCCCATCTCCAAGGAATAATTTCCCGATTTTGTTGGTTGCAGGTAAACTCCGGGAATGTTGCCTAGGCTTATGCTCCCATTGTAGCTGTTTGTTACGTTCCCTCCCGAATTTAGAAGTCTAATCCTGACTTCGGTTGCATTTCCTTCATAACTTCCGCTTACCAGTACGCTGTCATTGTAACCAGTTCCTGTATCTACACTAGTTGAATTCACTTCCAGAAAATGCGCTTTAGAATCCATTTCAATGGCAAAGTTCTGTATGAACACTGCCCATTCGCTATCTCCAGTTAGTAAGTCATCATAACCGGCTTCCGCCCCTTCAGTGGGAAAGTAGATTGTTAGTCCATGTGCTCGGTCAACTGGCAATTTTCCAGGTTTTTGCCAATGATCCTCGACTATGACTGCATCATCTATTGATTTTCGCAGTTTTTGGGAATATTTTTTCGTGTCGGAAACAGGTATTCGGTTTTCTACATTGATGGTCAGATCATATAGATCGCGGTAATCTGGGTTTTGATCGTACCTTTGAGTTTCATCTCTTGAATAACCAACTTCATCACTGTAAACTGGCAAGACACTGTTAAGTTGAATACTGAAATTTTCTAGATTATCCCACACATCTTTCAGTTTGCTGGAGTCGATGACGGCCGCCGTCACGGAATAGCTAGTGTAAACAGAACCATTACGATACGATTCAATGTAATCATTGACGATATGGTACGCTAATTCTGGATTCGACATTTGTTTGTTCAATTTGTACAACAGATGGTTGTATGTCCAACCTTCCAGTGGTTCATACGCCTCAGATCCATGTATCATCTCGGTTTGATCTTTAAGTTCATATGCAATCTCGAACATTCCCATTAGACAAGCATCAAAGCCAATCAGGGTTAATGGAGGATCGCCAGTAGCTTCCCTGTATTCTTCTATGGAATTCCTGATTTCAGGTACAGTAAGATGGCTACCCCGGTCCTCGGCTACTTTTTCCCATCCGCTCCCGTGGTTCCAAATAATCAGTATCTTTCTTTGAGCAGGGTATTCGGTGGTAGCCCACACCATAAAGTCCCTTAACGTGTCCCCATTCCCCATATCGATTTCGTTTTCCCAGGTCGAATTGATCTCACTAAGCGCAGTCTCTTCGACATCGTGCTTAACAACATGGTAAGCATGTGAATCGTTATCCATTAATTGATCAGTGAGGGCAACAATCTCAAGATCATCATTTGAACCAATCATCTTCATTTCATTCAAATCATCAGTAACTTCCTGATACAGTGTGTTGTCTCCAGCCATGTAAACATAGACACCCCATTCAGGCAGGTCATCATCATCAGATTCTGCATCTCCCCCGAGTAAGGTCACGGGAATTGCCGAAATAATTACCAGCAACGCTATTGCATAGGGCCAGACTTTGTACACTGCCCTGTCCTTGCGTCTCAGTATAAAAAACACTGTTTAGTCTAGTATTC
>CAZXZT010000042.1:0-7257 GCA_964645695.1 uncultured archaeon | reverse complement strand
ATGAGTAATCCTATAACTATTCGCGATATAGCTGAACACGACTTGAAAGGCGCGGTATTGATTGATGGTTTTCCTGGTGTAGGATTAGTAGGTACGATTGTTGCCAATTTTCTGATAAATTCGCTTGAATTGGAGCAAATCGGTGTGATTGATAGTCACAAATTTCCTCCAATTTCAGTCATAAAGGAAGGTGTGCCTCACAATCCAATGAGACTTTATTCAGGCGAACAAATTTGTAATGATGGAACCTGTAATCAGGTTGCAGTCTGTGTTAGCGAATTTACTCCACCGGCTGAGATTACCAAAGATCTGGTCAATAGTTTAGTAGAATGGGCCGAAAAACACGGTTGTACTAAAATAATATCTGCCGAAGGATTCACTTCCGGACCAAAAACCGACGACGAAAAAAATGAAGTTTACGGGGTAGCATCTACGTCTGGTTCCAGAAAATGGATTGATGACGCTAAAGTAAAACCATTCACCTATGGCACAGTCGGAGGTATTACGGGTGCCCTTCTCAATGAGGGAAAAATTAGGAAGTTGAATGTTCTCGGATTGCTAGCTGAAGTCACAGAGGATTCACCGGATGCCCGGGCCGCAGCAAATGTGATCAAAGCTCTCGATGAACTGCTACTTGCTATAGACCTTGACCCGGAACCCTTGCTTAAAGAGGCTGAGAACTTGGAACTGGAAGTCAAGGCAGTCCGCGATCAGGCCCCACCGGAGGTATCGGTGGCTGTTCCAAGATATATTGGATAGACTTAAACCCCCTTTCAGTACACTACTCATGTGAGTCGAATTGTAGGTACTAGAACCAAAGAGGTCGTTAATGATTGCCTGAAATTACTAGAAAAGAAAGGATGGCCTGAACTACCTGTAGATTTAGACCCTCCCGTAGGTGATTTTGCAATAATTTGTTTTCCAGCATCAAAAATATTGGATAAAGAACCCGGTAGAATTGCAGAGGAACTAGCACGCGAACTAGGAAAACTAGACACCGTCAGCTCTGCATCTTTTGAAAAGGGATATTGCAATATTAATCTGAAATGGGATGATTTCGCTAGTGATTTTATAGAAGAAATAATGGGTGAACGATACGGAAAAGATAATATCCCGAAAGAAAAAATTCTAATAGAGCACACCTCTGCGAACGCAACTGGACCTTTCCATATGGGCAGAGCCAGAAATCCCATTATTGGAGACAGTATAGCCCGTCTGTTGATTTATTCTGGGCACGATGTCAAAACGGAATACTATGTCAATGACACAGGAAGGCAAGCTGCAACATTGGCGTATGGTCTAGACCACTATGAACCGGGAAAAAAAGGGAAGAAGGACCATCGGCTTGTTAATTGCTACCGACGTGCCTCCAAAGAACTAAAGAAAAACGAAGCGACAAAGAACAAAATCTATAATGACATGGAACTAATAGAAGGAGGAGACAAGAAATCACTTAGAGACGTCCGAGGAGCAGCTGAGCAAATGCTGGAAGGAATGAAACTGTCGCTGAGGAGGCTAAAAACCGAGCCTGATTCCTATTTCCACGAATCGGACCTGCTAGAGTCCGGTGTTGTCAATGATATCATTGAGAAGCTCAAACAAAGCAAGCTATGTGGTGAGGAAAATGGAGCACATTATCTGGATCTGGAAGCTGAAGGTATAGCTGGAAGAAATCAAAAATTCTTTTTTACGAGGAAAAACGGTCTCAGCCTCTACACAACCAGAGATATTGCCTATCATCTGGACAAGTTTACCCGGTGTGATAAGGCACTCAATATACTGGGAGAAGATCACAGATTACAAGGCAAATTGTTGGGAATCGCGCTCAGAGAATTGGAATCCAAGGAGCCTATAAACTTGTTCTATTCTTTCGTTAACCTTCCAGGCGGTAAAATGTCAACAAGGGCTGGGAGGGTCGTATACCTAGATGACATAATGGAGCAGATAGTTGCATTAGCCAAAGAGAAACTGGAAGGCGGGACATCACAGCAGGGCAGATGGAAAGCAGATATCAAGAATGACCAGAGAGAAAAACTGGCTGAAGAAATTGGAATTGGAGCGCTAAGGTACAATATCCTAAAGGTCCAAGCTGAAAAAGGATTTACTTTCAATATAGAAGAGGCGCTCAATCTTCAGGGAGATTCTGCACCCTTTGCGATGTATTCGCACGCCAGAACCTCTTCCATAATCAGAAAATTTGGCAAGGGCATTCCTAAGCCAAGACTTAGTTGTACTCTTGAGAATGCGGAAATAAGATTATTGAGGACGCTGGCAAAGTGGCCCGGAAACGTCGAAAAGACTGCCTCGAATCTTGCAATCCACAATATACCGAACTATGTACACCTTCTAGCTTCAGACTTTAACCAATTTTATAGAGACTGTCCAGTTATTGGGAATGATAACGAGAATTTTAGAATTAATCTGGTTAACTGCTCTCAAAAAATATTGAGACAGAGCCTTGCCATATTAGGAATCAAGGCACCTGACAGAATGTAAAGGCATGGTGGTGAGGGGGAGATTCGAACTCCCGTGGTCGCGATCTGCAGTCGCGTGCATAGCCGGGCTCTGCCACCTCACCCACAATCAGATATTAGCTATATCTATATTAATTATTGATTACCCGTGCGCGCAATAGTTCGGGAGACATCCGACGAGGATAATTTCTTCTTCATATCCTGAAGCAATTTCTGATAATGGGCAACCTGCTCATCTATTCTCTCCAATTCAGATTTGTCTGCAGCATCATTCTCTAGCCTGATCTTGACTTTCTCGCGACGTCCTTCCCATCTTTCCAATTCCCTGATGGCTTCCATTATCTTGTCTTCGACTTCACGCATTACAACAACCTGATTGTTTCAAGATTATAAGGTACTCTAGCATCTAATCTAATCTTACGTTTGATATCATTCGCGAACTGTTCACATTTCTTCGAATCGCCATGATTCAGCAGTACTACTTTGGGCCGAGGCCGTATGGTTCTGAGATAACGCATCAACTGACGTTTGTCGCTATGACCTGAAAAACCTTCACATGTCTCAAGATTCATATTGACCTTAACAGGAATCATGCCCCCATTGTCCCTGTCATGTAAATGAATTTCTGATGCACCCTTCTGCAAACGCTGACCCATAGTTCCTGCGGCCTGATAACCAACAAAAACCATGGTGTTATTAGAATCAGGAGCCCAATGTCTAAGATACTCCATGACTGGACCTCCATTCACCATGCCTGAAGTAGCCAATACTATGGCTGGCTCATCCCGGCCACATATTTCCTGTCTCATTTCAGAACTTTCAACTTTATTGAATATTTCCGAGCGGAACGGATTGTCCTGATTCTGATAGATCTTGTTACGAAGATTGTTGTTCAAGTATTCAGGGTAGGCTGAATGAAGAGCCGTCGCCTCCCATATCATTCCATCCAGATAGACAGGCGTATCCTGTAACTTGCCCTCAGAATATGCTTTCTCCAAAACAAGCATTACTTCCTGTGAGCGACCAACTGCAAAAACTGGAATCAGAATTTTGCCTTTCTTGTCAACCGTACGATTGATTATTTCAGTAAGGTTCCGTGTACCTTCATCTCTGGCAGGCTGAAAATCTTTGTAGCCTCCGTATGTTGATTCCATTACAAGGCCCTCCAACCTAGGAAAATGATTAACGGCACGATCGAATAGCCAGGTATTCTCAAATTTTATGTCTCCTGAGAATACCAGATTGTACAGGCCGTCACCTACATGAAAATGCGCCGCAGCAGACCCTAGAATATGGCCTGAATTGTGAAAAGTAAGCTTCAGATCAGGAGAAATATCGGTTGTGTCTCCATAGTTTAGTGTAATTGTATTTCGTATAGCTTGTCTGATGTGTTCAGTGTTATACGGCACACGATTGCCTTCCGCATTCTGAATCTTGATAAAGTCCATTTGTAGGAGGGAAGACAATTCCCTCGTTGGAGGTGTGCAGTATATCGGTCCATCGTACCCATACACGAATAGCATTGGCAGAAGTGCTGAATGATCAAGATGTGCATGTGTCAGAACTACAGCGTCAATTCCTTCCAGAGGCGTAACTTCAGGCGCGCTCAAAAAGGGGCTTGGTTCTTTATCATTACCTGGATTAAAACCGCAATCTATCAGTACCTTGCTGTCTTTCGTCATCAGTAGATGGCATGATCTTCCGACCTCCCGATAGCCTCCAAGAGCCGTTATGCGAACATATTGCTCACCCTCTATAGTATCACGAAATACTTTTTTGCCAACACGAGTCAAGAATTTCTTTCGCTCTTCTGCAATCTTTTTGTCAAGCATATAATTTCTAATTTCTTTGAGAGTCTTAGACTCCATCGGAGCTGAACGTACCACTATTGGATTCCACCCTATTTCGCGACGTACCTGATTCAAAACCACACCGTGCTTTCCTATCGCTCTGCCGGGATTAACGGCCTCAATGATTACATCGCCATTGATCTCATCAAATTTTACTTCTATCACTTCAGCCTCCTCGGGAAGCACTTCCAATAGTTTCTGCTTTGCTGAAATAACTGGTTTTCTGACACTGGGATCGGCTTTGATTATAATCCGTTTTCTGACCTTCTGGGCCAAAGTTCTAATGACATCGCTATTTTCGGAAAAAATCTCTACATTGGGCGTATAAAGAACAACATTAGACGATTCCACCTTTACATCTGTGAAGGCTATGTTGTCTGGTATTACCTCAGTTGCGACTTCCTTGACTAGTTTTATTACGTCTTCTACGGCCATTTTTTGACCTTCCGGCTATTTGATGACTAGCTATCTAAGCTGCCAAATTAGTCTGAATTTTATTTATATCTTCTTGAGATACCTTATGATATCCATTAGAGTCAATCACGCACATTGAAATTCCATCCCCGGACGCTGAATCTCTCTTCATTGCCGCCGTTAGAGCCCTAACACCTAGTTCCTTGCCCTGCTTAACTGACATATTCTCCACGAAACGATCCTCGAGAACACCGTAAACAAAAGGAGAACCAGAACCGGTGGTCTGAAACTTGTCAGGAATAGATCCTCCAGCTGCATCCAGTGAAAACACATGTCCGCCTTCCGAATCAATACCTCCCAAAAGGAGCTGAACCCAGAATGGCATGTACCTTCGGCCATTCATTATGTTAGCCATCAGAGTGGACGATGCCTTTAGAGACATTGAAGTCCCAGTTTTCAACTCGTAAAGCTTAACTTCCGCTGACAACCAGCGGGCCAGCATTTGGGCATCTCCAACCAGCCCAGCAACGGTCAAAGCCATATTGTCAGATATCTTGAAGAGCTTCTGCGTGGTTTTATGACCTATCAGATTGCCCATTGTGGCCCTCATCTCAGTCGCCATTACTATACCATCCTTGCAAACAAGTCCCAAGGTGGTCGTACCTTTTTTCAAATCCTTTTCTGTCAAAAACTCCCTCCGGGAAGTAAAACTGACAGTTCAGCGGAGCTAAGTATATTAGATTAATGCTCCAAGCCCAATGATAAACAAAAGTTAAATATCGGCCACCAATCAAGAGAAGAGGTAGCGTAGTGTTCAAAGCCAGAATAAAAGCAGATAGCATAAAAGAATTCATAGGTACGGTGGGATCATTAGTTGATGAAGCTAAAATGAATGTTAGCGATGACGGCATACAAGTCAAAGCTGTCGATCCCTCACATGTAGCCATGATTGAAGCAAATCTGGTCAAGTCTGCCTTTGACAGTTACGAGGCGGCCTCGGCCGAAATGGGAATCGATGTGGATAAATTCAAGACGGTTCTAGCTGTAGCTGGAAAAGAGGACATGGTAGACCTGGAAAAGGATGATAAACTAAATCGGCTTGTTGTAAATATTGGAAACCTGACAAGAGCAATGCCTCTACTCGACACCTCGGGAATGCCCGACCCAAAAGTACCATCTCTTGATTTACCAGCTTCAGTAAGCGTCAGCGTCGAGGAGATCTCTCAAGGACTTAAGGCCTCCAAATCAGTTTCAGACCACATTGCACTATCAACCTCCAAGAACAGTTTTAGATTGGTCTGCGAAGGAGATAATCAAAACAGGGTCGATCTTTCCCTGGGCAAAGAACAATTGGAGAAACTTGACTCGCCAGAAGATACTACTTCCCTTTTCTCTCTTGAATATTTTGCCCTGATGGTCAATTCGTTACCTGCTGACAGAATTCTGCATATCAATTTGGGATCTGATCTACCGGTCAAGGTCGATGCCGACCTGGCTGTTGATGACATGACTGGAGCTCAGGGTAATGTGAAATTCCTGTTGGCACCAAGAATCGACAGAGAATGATGGAAAAGGCTAAACATTTCCTTCATATTTCTGATTATAGCAAGGAAGAACTCTGTGAAATTCTAGAATTAGCTAAATCGGTTAAGGTAAAATTTCGAAACAGGGAGGACTATACTCCATTCAAGAATAAATCACTGGCAATGATATTTGCAAAGCCATCCGCCAGGACCAGAATCTCATTTGAAACTGGATTTGAATGGATGGGAGGACATGCACTATTCCTAGGACCAAATGATATCGGAATCGGCAAAAGGGAAGCAATCAAGGACATTTCAAGGATCTTCAGCAAGTACAATGATGTTATCATGGCTCGACTCTTCGAACACGAACACATTATGGAATTAGCCGAACACTCAACCATTCCTGTAATCAATGGACTTACTGATTACAATCACCCCTGCCAGATAATGGCCGATATTTTCACAGTATGGGAACATCTAGGCGATATTGAAAATGCAAAGATTGTCTACATGGGAGATGGAAACAATATCGTGCATTCTTGGCTACATCTAGCAATGCGCTTTCCCCTTAATTTTGTATGTTGTTGTCCAGAGAATTATGAACCTGACAAGGATTTGGTCAAACAGGCTAAAGATACTGGTATTTCTAACATAGAAATAACGCATAATCCTCAGTCTGCAGTGAAAGATGCTGATGTGATTTACACAGATGTCTGGGCCTCAATGGGTCAAAAGGACGAAGCTGAAGCCAGAGAGAAGATATTCAAGGATTATCAGGTGAACGAGAAATTAATGGGACTCACTGGAAAGAACACACTGTTTATGCATTGTTTACCTGCTGAAAGAGATAGAGAAGTGACTGATGGGGTAATGGAATCTGATAATTCAATAGTGTTTGATCAGGCTGAGAATAGAATGCATGTTCAGAATGCAATAATGATTAAGTTGAGTGAATAATGAAAATAGGGGTAATTGGTGCCGGTCAAATGGGTG
>CAZXZT010000041.1:0-7295 GCA_964645695.1 uncultured archaeon | reverse complement strand
CCGAGGCCTCCTGCTTGCAAAGCAGGCGATCTTCCAGGCTGATCTACGGGCCCGTAGTCAAGGAATCAAGGAAAGGGGATGATAAGGACAACGACTAGTCTCATTCAGAGTTCATCGAGCTTGCCAAGCAAATCATCCATATCTTCATCACCATCGGAGGCCTTCTTCTTGGATTTCTTGGTTTCCTTCTTATCAGGTGATTCCTCAGAATCCAGTTCATCAAGTTTGCCAAGAAGGTCGTCCATGCCTTTCTTTTCATCAGACTCCTCCTCTTCGGATTTCTCGGTCGGTTTTACCTCGGATGGCTTATCAGAACCAAACTCGTCAAGTTTGCCAAGAAGGTCATCCATGCCAGATTCTCCAAGATCTGGAGGATCTTCTTTTTCCTCTTCAATTTCCTCCTCAACTTCCTCTTCAGCCTGTGGCTCCTCCTCAACCGTTTCAAAAGCCGGAGCCTCTTCAATCTCAGCGTCAACATCCTCAACCACGGACTCCAAGACCTCGACCTCTCCAAGGTCGGTTTCTATCGTTTCGGCTTTCTTGACTGGACTGACGGGGACTTCCTCCTCCTCGAATTCCAGATCTTCAAGTTTGGGCTTCTTCACGGAGGTCTTGAAATTCAGGCCATCACACGCTGTCGATGATACCTGCGAATTCTCTCCTCTTGGATTAGTATAATCCAACCCTAAGTTCAGACCAAGCTTCTTTTTGTCAAGAACCTCAAAGTACAATTTTATCTCCAAATCATTGTAACCTCTTATCTCTTCTACACTAACCTTGAAATTATCATGTTCGTAACTGGGGAAGACCTTGACCAATTTCAACTTGGATTTATTATAATCCAATTTCAGAATCACATCCGTTATACCATCTGAAGCATAATTGTTGATATTTGTCTTAGCCTCAAGGAAACCCTTGAATTCATCGGAAGAGGAACGCATCCTGACTTCCTGCATGGAGAGGTAATCCTCTATCATGTCCCTAGTCACTCCTTCCGTTATGTCAATTATCGTGTCTAGGATGTCTCCCGTTCCAGATAACTTATCTATATCTCCATCCCATGATTCCAGATTTTCTGCAAATTCCTCTTCGATTTCCCTAACGGCCGATCCCATCTTAGATCGAAGATCACGAGTTGCCTCACCATACACTACGGCCGCCAAGACCGTTTTATCACCCCTTTCCAGAATTATCTTGTTCTCACCATAATCTATAGCACCAAGATTCCCCTCCGTCTGGAATGAATCCTTGACGAAGTCATTGATGGCAGTCAGCATGCTACTCATTATGTCGGAATCTACTTTTGCCTCTCTCGAATGTTTACTGGAAATCAAACGACCATCATCATACACCAGATACAATTCCTCCATAGTGTAGGGCGGATGACTAGACTCATCTCCGAAACCCTTCTGCTCAGAGACTGAGTCCTGAATGTTGATAATCTTAGTAACTTGCTGGGGTGTAGCCGCCTGAATCTTGGAAACCAACATTGCCGCAAGTGGTAGATGTGAATAAGTCGTCGCAACTTCAAGAACAAGGTCGGAGTCCACACCAAGTTTCTTTAGATCCTTGACGCCAAAGTTCCTGAATAAAGTGTCAGCCAGTGATAACAGGGCTTCGTGTTGTCTAGATGGACTCTTCTCATATCTACTTACTGCAGTTTCCCAAGCCTTTGGTACTGCCTCCCTTTTTACCGTCTCGAAAACCCCCGTATCTGAAAACTCCTGAACAATGGTCTGGATTTCAGCTGTGAATGGGTTATTTGCGCCTTCACCTTCCAAAACATCAGCCCATGTATCATGAGGGAATCGAACCTGGCTACCCGCTCCAGAAAGATAGCCCATAGCGTGATTGAAAGTCATTGTGTTCATCTCATCATTAAATGTCTCCTTAGTGTGTGCGGAAAGTTGCTCTGAGAATGCCCTGAAGAAAAGTTCATGACTATTTTTCTCGGCCATGTGTGTTGACAAGAAATTAACTGCTGAGAGGGTATGGTAACCTCCCTCTTTGTATTCGCCAGCATCTTTCAAGAGTTGCTGAAGCAACATTGACACATAGTTGGTCATACCCTTCATCGAATTCTCGTCTAGATAGGTCAAGGTCAGTTTCTTGATATCTTTACTTAGTAATTCCCTAATCAAAGACCAGACATAGATTGGGCTGCCCTCAGAAAAGACTGCTAATTTGTCAAGTGCCTGAGGTTCATACATTAATCCAGAGAAGGCCAACATTCTTGAAGCCAAATCAAGCATTTCATCCTCTGGGAATAGCGGAACCGTCAATCTCTCAAACATGTTCTGGAAGTCCTTGGGCAAGGATCTCCAGTCTGCCTCACGAGCGGTTACAACCAGACCTTTCAGCTTGCGTTCCTCGAGGACCTGAATAAGTTCTGGATTCTCAGGAAGATCGTCATAAAATAGACGGACACCGAATTTCTCGTGAACGTTACCAACACTGTAAGTAGTTATTCGACCTACTGGCATCCGGTCCATCAATCTATCAAAAACATCAAATCCAATGACACTCTTACCAACTCCTGGTTCACCGATAATTACGAAATTCTTACCCGTGGTATCATCCAATATAGTATTAACAATAGACTTACGAACATCATCTAGGTGGACATTGAAACGTAAATTCTCTGGCAAGGCCCATTCTTGTAATAATTCAGTTGGCGAGGTAGGAACTTCGAAATAAGATGAAATAGCATATCTTTCTCTATTATTGTGCAGGAAATCCAGGATCTCTTCGTTCTTTGGAAATGCCAGATAAGATTCACGTCTCTTAACAAAGAACTCAGCTAGGATGGTTTCGTGATCATTCAGCTCTAAAGGAGGCAACCAGGCTTGAACAGGATCACGTGGAAGAATCTCCTCGAATTCTTCCTCGACAAATTCTTCTTCACGGTTCCTTAAGCGCAACGTACCGGCAACCAATAGTATTCCTAGCAACAGGGCCCCCCCTAGTACGAGAGGATTACCTTCGATGAGGGCTTCCAGAAAAGTACCTGTGTCTCCTTGTCCAGCGACCTCGTAAACCTCTATCTCAAAAATAAATGGTTCAGAAAGCTGCCCGTCCTCATCCTCAGCATAAACCCTTATTTCATGAACTCCTGGAAGCAGATCTTGGGGATCCAGTTCGCATTCGCTCTCAGTGCAAGGCAAGGTGCCCTGCCTATCCGAACGCCATTCGTATCTGAATATCTCTCCATCAAAATCATCCCCAGATACATTCAACCAGAACGACGAATTTTCCTGTTCGTAGTATTCCAGAGGCGGACTCGTCAATTGCTGGACGATAGGAGGACTGTTGATTATAGTGAAAATCTTGTCCTGAATCAGAGTTACCACTTCGCCATCCGAATCAGTAACTTCTATCTTCAAATCGTATTTTCCGACCTTCAAATCAGACGGCGGGATCAAATCAATCTCAAACATGCCCGAAGCTTCATTGAAATTGACATCTGAAAAGAAACCGGACGCCCATTCATCATTGTCCTTATCAAAGTAGAATACCCGAACGTCCAAGACTGAAAGGTCGCCACTGGCCTCCGAATCAGTAATATTCAATGTCAGAACTGCTTCCTGGCTACGTTCCAGTGTGGTGTTGGAGAACGTTATGTCTCCTATTACAGGTGCATTATTCAATACCTCTACATCCAGAAGGTGAATCCAGGGAGTTGTTCTCGAATCGTTGTGTGTGCTTCGAGCACTAGCATCCTGAGTGGTCCGACCCCTAATCTCGTAGAGACCCGGCTGCATACTCAAACTTGGTTCGAAGAAGCCTATCCATTGAGAACCGTCAAATTCAGGCTGGACCATGAAGTCCTTGCTCCACTCAGAATCAGTCACATTAATCTCAATCTCGACTGAAAGCTCTGATGACTGCGTAGAATTTTCTCCTACTGAAATATATATGGGCGTAACTAGACCACGGTACGCCTCGTCGGATTCCACCTGGATATCGCTTATCGGATGCACGTCAACATAGTAATAACCGTACTTCCAGGCTGACCAGTGACCTTCGTTATCCTGTGCACGGAATCTGATCTCATGAGTCCCATTAGATAACCGCATGCTGATATTCAGATCCTCACCAAGAGTCCCGTCAATCGATGAGAACCACTGGAAATTAACCAGAGAACCGCCGTCATAATCGCTGACCGAACCATTGAACCAGACCATTTCCTGGTCAACCGGGTATTCGTACGTGGATTCGATGGATAAATTCGTGACAACCGGATAAGTGGAGACGTAAATCTGAGTAGTGGAATTGACCGACCATACATCATATTCATCAACGGCACGGAAAGTCAGGTTGTGCAGACCTGGGCTCAAATCCGTTGCGTACTTGGAAAGCCAGGGATCTGTGCCGAGAATTCCGTCAAGATCGGATTCCCAGACTCCTCCAGTTACCTGGCTGTCGTAATCAACCACTATGGCTGAAATATAGGCCCTGTCCGGCCGGTACAAGAACTGTTCTGGATAAAGAATAGCACTGGTTATTCGCAACTCGTCTATCAGCCCAATGAAATTTCCGGCCGAACATCCGGCTATTGCACCAATACAATTTTCGACCAAAGCAGATCGGCCCAATTCGAATTGTTCCGGAAGAGTGAATGAACTGTCATATTCACCATTGATATACAATACCATCTGGTCATTCTGTTCCGAGTATATCGCAGCGACATGATACCATTGCAACTTGTTCAATTCATTTTCACTCGATATCTGGAATACACCCAGAGTGTCCGAATAGACTGTAAGATAGGCCTTGTGATTGAGACCGACACCGACCTCCAGACGGCCGTCCCAACCGCTTGCAAAGATAACTCTGTTCCTGTCGAAAACGTAATTCTGATCAAGGTATACCCAGGCTTCTATTGTTACCTCATCGAAGGTCTTTGTTCCAGTTTCTACCAACTGGGGAGTAGAAAGAGAGTCAACAGTACCATCAAACTCCAATGACGAATCGAACAGTCCGCCAGTCTGAGTCGGATTTCCTTGAACCGAGGCGTCGTGATTGTTGAAACTGTGGTCACTGACTTTGTTGTCATCTATAGCGTCAAAATGCCAATAGCCCAGCGTGTATATGTCCGCACCTGGCAAGTCATGATCAGGCCCGTAGGCATACACCAAATCGGGAATCGAATTAATCAGCTCCACTCTGGGTCTGGAATTAATCAGAACATAGGACGTATCGTAATCGGACCATAAGCCGTCATCATCTTGGACCCTGAACGAAATGGTGTGATTTCCGGAAGAAAGGTCAGTTATATTGAACGTGGACAGGATTCCGATGAACCCGTCCAGTGATGAATACCACTCATATCCTACGATGATTCCGTCCTCGTCAGCTCCGCCTCCATCAAACTGAACCGGCTGGTCTTCCGCCTGGAAACCGGGAGTTACATTGAAAATCTCGGAACGTGGATGCGATCTTATCTCCAGCTGAGTAAATACCTGTTCGGACCAAGTACCGAAATTATCCTTGGACTTGTAGGCAATGGTATGATTGCCTACTGACAGGTTGTTTGCAGATATAGAGGTTACGTTATCACTGCCAATGACGCCATAAACTGAAGAAGTCCAGAGATGATCCGTAATGAATCCGTCATTGTCGGAAGCTATTCCGACAAACGTTATGAACTGCTCAGTTTCGTCATACTTGTATGCTGGGTTGGGAGTAATGGACTCAATTGAAACGTAGGGTATGTCATTTACATGTATTGGAATCGAGCTGGAAATCGACCAGAGCCCGTCATCATCCTTAACCTTGAACATTATATTGTGATCACCAGGACTCAGAATTACCGGGCCGGTAGAGAGACTCTTGCTAATTATACCATCAATATCCGACTCCCATTCAAATGCACTGACGTTTCCGTCCTTATCCTCAGCCGTCCCCTCCAGATACAAAGAAGTACCATAGTCAAAGGAAGAAGAACTGACTGATGATATGCTGGACTGCGGATGTGCCTTTATTTCAAGGTATGAAGTGGCCATATCTGACCAGTAACCGTGACCGTCCTGAACTCTAAATGAGATGGTGTGATTGCCAAACGACAATGCAGTGGAGGTAGTTGAATTCCACTGCCACCAGTATCCTGCACTGAAAAGACCATCAATGGATGAATACCAGAATGCATTGCTTATCGTATCCTCGAAATCATAGGAGTCTGCAGAGAAATAGGCGATGTCATAACCATGGACAAACGCGTCTGGATCAAGGACTGACTCCGTAATCTTGAACTCGTCTATTCGACCATCAAAGGCGTTGGTGATTGTTGATCCGAAACCGGCACCGATCCTGTTCTCGTAGCCTAGGTTGTATTGAAGAACGAAAGTAGATGGAAACGCGACGGAGGTTGCCACCAGTTCATGATTTATGTATATCTTAACGAAATCTTCTTCGTCTGAATAGACAAACGCCAGATGATACCATCTATCTTCTGCAATAGTCTGGCTTGTAGATGTTGTGACTGTTATACTTGATGATGTGACTGCAACGAACGCATGCTGGTCGTCATTGATACCGAATTCAACAGTACCATCCCTTCCACCTGAGAAGATTGTAGCTTGATCTCCCGAATCGACCGGGTTGTTCAGATAAATCCAGGTTTCAAAGGTCACTTCGCTAAAGACGGATACTCCCGACTTCATCTTGGGTAGCGAAAGATAGTCATCGTCGCCATCCAGTTCAATATAATTTCCAAATAGGCTCTCTTCATCTGAGAAAACCGGACCGTTGCGCAAATTGGCGTCCTTGTGCTTACCTGAAGAATCGTAAGCTTTGGTTCCCCCTTGCTCATCGAAATGCCAGTATCCAATTGCGGATTCACCCGGACGGGGCAAGGTATTATTCTCGCTGAATTCGAAAATTACATTGGGTACGCTACCTATTATTTCAGCGGTGGGCTTGCCGTTGATAGTCAAGTTGAAAATGTCGCTTCGGGACCACAGACTGTCGTTATCTTTTACCTTCAGGGAAATTAGGTGGTCACCTGGGCTTAAAGTGCTGATATTGAAATTCTGATAATAACTGAGCAAACCATCGATTGATGATGTCCATTCATAACCCACGATGGTGCCATCCGCATCCGATCCTGAACCTATGAACTCAACATTCTGGGTCTCGTTTGAAAACGTGCCTGATACGTAGTCTATGGTAGCATTAGGGTACTCCTTGACCACAATCCAGGTTGAAGCTTTCGGAGACCAGGTGGTGTAATTGTCACGACCCTGGAATGTTATCGTGTGGGTGCCAAGACTCAAGGTGTTAACATTGACCGTGAA
>CAZXZT010000040.1:0-7329 GCA_964645695.1 uncultured archaeon | reverse complement strand
ACGAAGCCAATAATGATATGGACTGGTACAAGACTAAGAGTGCGTACTTCGAATTGAAGGAGCAGAGGCCGGATTTGACTATACCTTATATCGATGAAGGTTCTGGTGTGGTTTACCAGGATAGTGAGAGAACAATTACGGTTAGTGTGTCTCAGACTAATCTTGGTGATAAAATAGCCGATGATGTTGCCGTTTATCTTAAAATCAAAGATCCGGATGGTGACGAGACTGCCTGGTTTAGGATAGATGATAACAAGACGGTTTTTCTGGCACCCGATATAACTAGTTTTGAGTACCAGTGGACCCCATTGAAATTGGGCTGGTACGAGTTTTTTGCATGGGTAGACATGAATGACCAAATCCTCGAATGGCCAAAAACTCCCGATGGGGGTGAGGATAGTACGAACAATAAGTTTGGCTATGATGGCTCTTACAAGGACGTACTTGTCCAAGAAAAATTGCCCGATTTACAAGTAACAGACCTTTCTATATCTCCTCTGGATGATAATAGTCAGGCTAAGGTGGGCGTTTCCAGCAGTGTTACTGTAACCATTGCCAATCTGGGCGTTCGCGACATGACATCAAGTGAAGGTAGTATGCTGGAAGTTGCATTCAACCTAAGATATCCTGTCATCAAGCCACTGGCTACAATAAATGTGAATCAGTCTCTGGCAATGGGTCAAACCGTTGATGTTACGATTCCATTCATTTTCGATGAGAAGGCTGAGCATATGTTTCAGGTGTATGTTGACCCCAATAATCTAATTGATGAGGCAGAAGAGGATAATAACGAGAAGATTAAGAGCATCTTTGCCCAGAGTGCAATGGATGCCTATGTTTCCGATTTGGAAGTTCCTGACAATGGAAACGATGGCCTTGCAGGAAAAGAGTACCCGATTACGTTTGTACTGGGTATGTCTAACCTTCCAGCGTACAACTCCGAATTGGACAATACTTACATACTTAATTTCACCGTTTCGGTAGACGGAACTTTTGGATATAGTGAAGTATTAGCTTTATCTATGGAGAACACTACGGTAATAGGTGATCCTGCAGGTTCCTGCAGTGGCAAAAACATCACAGTCAAGGGCGATAAAGAGTACTGTCCGATAGGAACCGGCTACCAGATTTCTGGCTTTTCCGCTTTCCTTGTTTTTGATTCGAGCTATACCCAGCAAACAGTAGTATTGCCTTGGATTCCCAATGCACAGAGAAGTGACATCTATAATGTCACAGTTAAGGTTGATAGTGATATCAATGTTGTTTCTGAAAATGATACTGCTACATATAACATAAATATTGAGAAATTGACCACTAATCTAGTGGTAGAGTCAATCAGGGTCACGGATGCAGACGGCTCGGCCACCATCAAGGTCACGGTCGGTTATCCGCAAGGCGAAAAGGCAGAGTTGGAGGAGGTTTTTGTGGGTCTTGAAGTTTATAGAGCCTCAGATTATGCAGATGAAGAATACCCTAGCCCTATTGATACTTTGACATTTAAGCCTGTGTCACTCTTGAAAGGTGATTCAAGACCAGTTTCTTTTACTTGGGCAGTTAAGAACGGTGATTACATTTTTGTAGCAATTGTTGATCCAGAGAATAAAATAAGGGAAATCAACGAGTTAGATAATTCGTTCCCATCTCTGGAGATAACTTTCGGAGATACAACTGAAGCAGGGCCTGATGAGGAAGAAGATGAAGGACTCTTTGGATTGCCAGCACCTTCACTTGTAGCCGTCATTGGAATGTTTGGCCTTGTGGCTTTAGCACGTAGAAGAAGTTAATGGAACACACGGCACTGCTATACTTTGTTGGTCCTGCGGGTGCAGGGAAGTCGACTTTGGTAGCTACTTTGCAGGAATGGATGCAACATCAGCGCTATGATGGTGTAGCAGTCAATCTGGATCCGGGTGCTGAGACAGTTCCTTATCAGGCAGCCATTGACGTTCGTGAAAAATTCACCTTGAATGAAATAATGGAGGAATACAGTTTAGGGCCAAATGGTGCACAAGTGGTTTGTGCCGATCTTCTAGCAGTTGAACTGGACTGGATCCGTAGCCATATAGAGGAGATAGATTGCGATTATTTTCTGGTTGATACTCCTGGACAGACAGAGTTGTTTCTCTATCGAGAGGCTTCTAAGGTTTTTGTTGACAACCTGTCAGATCGTTCAGCGATGATTCTACTTCTGGACCCTCTTCTCTCACGAACACCAGATGGTTTCGTGACTCAGTTACTCCTTGCTTCGGCAGCCCACTTAAGATTCCCAGTACCCATGTTTCCAGTGCTGACCAAGTGCGATCTTTTGGAACCCGATGAAGTAGACAGTATCCGTGAATGGGCTACCGACTTGGATAAATTAGCGATGTCAATGCCAAATTTGGAAGGAATGTCGGGAGTTCTATCTTCTGAATTATTGCGCGTCCTGCAAGTTCTGGCTCTGGAATCAAATCTTATAGCCGTGTCATCTAAAGAGGGAGAGGGTATGGATGATCTATATTCTATCATTCAATCAACATTTGCAGGTGGAGATGACTTGGAAGCACATGTTGATACCAACTGATTTGCATTTTAGTGGCTATTATTAATACTGCTATTATCATGAGAATACATGCCTAATCAGGTACCTCTTATGATTGAGAGAAAGGGCAGTGTTTTGATAATAAGTCTTAACAATCCCGATAAGCGGAATGCCCTGAACTCGGAGATGATGGGTGCGACATCCTCTGCATTGAGCGAGGTGCGTGATTACAAAGAATTAAGAGCTGTCGTTATTAGGGGAACTGGTCCAGCATTCTGTTCAGGAGCGGAAGTAACTAGCTGGAAAGCGGAAGAATTGCAATTATTGCTCCGGTCTCTAGTCGAATGTCCTTTGCCAACAATAGCACATGTCCATGGAGTTTGTCTGGGAGGGGGCATGGGAATAGCCAGTGCTTCCGATTTCGTGCTGGCTGAAGAAGGAACCAAATTCGGTTTTCCCGAAGTCCGGATTGGTCTGGTTCCAGCAGTAATATCTCCATACGTTGCCAGAAAATTGAGTCTGGGAAAGATGCGGGAATTATTCATAACTGGAGAAATTTTTGGGACATCCAAGGCCCTTTCAATCGGATTTCTTCATAGCGTAACAAAGAAAAATGACGATAAATCACTTGAGGATCTGCTCCAGGATATTGAACAAGGGGGTCCCCAAGCCCAAAACCACATCAAGAGATTGCTGAACGGAGACATCTTATCCAAGAAAATCAGGGAGAGGGACTCCGCGTTAGCAGATTTCATATCTCAGATCAGAGCAGGTTCTGAATCCAAAGAAGGTATCAGATCGTTTCTGGAAAAGCGCAAGCCTAATTGGTACAGAGATGATTAAGAAGATACTAGTTGCAAACAGAGGAGAGATAGCCTGCCGAATAATCAAGGCCTGCAAGGAGATGCAAATTTCCACTGTTGCAGTATACTCAGATGTTGATTCTGAGGCCCCTCATGTGTTGATGGCTGACGAAGCTGTTCTTATTGGTCCAGCAATCCCTTCCGAAAGCTATCTCAATTTTGACAAGGTTGTAGCGGCCGCAAAACAAACAAATTCGGATGCAATCCATCCAGGCTATGGTTTTCTATCGGAAAACGGTGATTTTGCCAAATATGCCAGCGATTCGGGTCTGGTTTTCATAGGACCTGATCCGGAAACGATCAAATTGATGGGAGACAAGGCCGAGTCTAAGAAAATGATGGCTGAAGCGGGCGTACCTATCATTCCTGGAAATGAGGGGGAATTGAGTGGCAATGTGGACGCGGTTGCGCGTGAGATAGGTTATCCTCTGATGGTCAAAGCGGTCGCTGGAGGAGGTGGCAAAGGAATGAGGATTGTAGAATCTTCAGAAGATCTCGAATCGGCTATAGAGTCAGCTGGTAACGAGGCACGCAATTCATTTGGGGATGACACGCTGATTCTGGAAAAATATTTGGATGAGCCTAGGCATATAGAAGTACAGATTCTTGGAGATAAGCAAGGGAACGTAATTCACCTCTACGAACGTGAATGTTCTATACAGAGACGCCATCAAAAGATAGTAGAGGAATCGCCATCTCCAGCTATAAACAATAAGATCAGGAAAATGATGGGAGAGGCAGCGGTCAAGGCCGCCAAAGCAGTCAATTACAGCAATGCCGGGACTGTTGAATTCCTATTTCAGGATGGCAAATTCTACTTTCTGGAAATGAATACACGACTTCAGGTTGAACATGGAGTAACTGAGATGGTGTGCGGGATTGATCTTGTTAAGTGGCAAATTCGCGTAGCAGATGGTGAATCCCTTGATTTCAATCAAAATGAAGTCAAGCCGAGAGGCCATTCAATTGAGTGTAGAATTTATGCAGAAGATCCATCACGTGATTTTCTTCCTACACCCGGTTGTATCAGAAAGATGATTTTACCTGAAGGCTCTGGAATCAGAAATGATGTGGGCGTTTCTGAGGGTCAGGAAGTATCTAGTGATTACGACCCACTTTTAGTAAAAGTGGTGGTTTGGGATACTTGTAGAAATTCAGCGATTAATAGAATGGATTATGCCCTTAGTAATTTTGTTATTCTGGGCTTAGTAACCAATCAGCCCTTCTTGCGAGACATTATGAATAGTGAAGCCTATCGTAAGGCTTCGTTCTCAACCAAGTTTGTGGATGAAAATTTCTCAAGTTGGGAGCCTGCTCCGCCTTCTCCAGAAGTTGTAGCTGCGGCTTTACTGTGCTCCCGATCCACACCAGACAAACCAGTTATGGAATCATCTGGAGACCCCTATTCTCCATGGAGTAGCAAAGGAGGCTGGAGGCCAAATGTATAATGGCTGAAAACATTATTCTTGGTTCTAGAACCTATTCTGTCAATCTTCGTCGCTCAGGTTCTAATTTTAGCCTTCAAATAGATGATAAAAAATATGAAGGAACGTTTTCAAGAACTAGAAATAACGGTTTGGAGATAACAGTAGAAGATCGACGTTCTGTCTGCTACACTGAAAAAAAATCAGATGAGACGTATGTCTTTGCAGGCGGTGTCAATTACGTTCTTCGCAGGCAAACACTTAGAGCTGGCCCTACAGTTGCGGAAGAGCAGGGAGAAGATCTGGTTCTGAGTCCGATAACGGGAAAGATGCTGGAGCGGAAGTTCGATAACGGTTCTAAGGTTAAGGAGGGCGATGTAGTCATTGTTCTGGAAGCAATGAAAATGGAGCATAGGTTGAAATCCCCGCGTGACGGGACTATTTCCCGAGTCACGTCCGTTGACGTTGGTGGCCAGGTTAAAGAAGGCGAAGTAATGTTTGAATTGGAGGAAGAATGAGCATTATTCAGAGCCGTCACAATTCTGGTGGCAAAGAATCAGTTTCAAATCGCGAATACAATAAGTCTCTATCTCAGGATCTTCGGAAGAAGATACTGGGGCATAGTAGAGGGGGGAGACCTGAAATGGTCGAAAGGCATCAGGAAAGAGGCAAACTTCTGGTAAGAGACCGTATTGATGAACTGATTGATTCAGACACTCCTTTTCTTGAATTTTCTCCTTTGGCGGCTTATGGATTATACAAAGACGAGGTCCCTTCTGCAGGCATAGTAACTGGAATTGGTGTGGTTCATGGAAGAGAGGTTATGATAATTGCCAATGACGCAACTGTCAAGGGTGGAACTTATTATCCTCTGACTGTCAAGAAGCATCTGAGAGCTCAGGAGGTTGCCCAGGACAATTTTTTGCCCTGCATCTATCTTGTAGATTCGGGTGGGGCTTTTCTGCCCATGCAGGATGAGGTTTTTCCGGATAAGGAACATTTTGGCCGTATATTCTACAATCAGGCCCAAATGTCGGCTAGAGGAATATCTCAGATTGCAGTAGTAATGGGCTCTTGCACTGCAGGAGGAGCCTACGTTCCAGCCATGTCGGATGAAACCATAATAGTGAAGGAACAGGGCACGATTTTTCTTGGAGGGCCACCTCTTGTCAAGGCAGCAACCGGTGAAGATGTGAATTCGGAAGAGTTGGGAGGTGCTGAAGTTCATACCAGAAGAAGCGGAGTTGCGGATCACTACGCTTTGAACGATTCGCATGCAATAGAGATAGCTAGGGACATAGTCTCCAATCTAAACCGGCCACCCAAGTCCAAACTGGATATTTCTGAGCCTGAAGAGCCTTTGTATGACCCTGGGGAATTGTACGAGATTGTACCCAGTGATGTTAGACAGCCATATGATGTACGGGAAATTGTGGCCCGGATTGTCGACTCCTCGAAATTCCATGAGTTCAAATCCAATTATGGTTCTACAATAGTTTGCGGTTTTGCTAGAATAATGGGCTATCCAGTAGGTATTTTGGCAAATAACGGCGTTCTTTTCTCGGAGTCCTCTCTGAAGGCAACTCATTTCATAGAGATATGTTGCCAAAGAAAAATACCGATTGTTTTTCTTCAGAATATCGTGGGATTCATGGTTGGAAAGGACTATGAGGCAGGAGGAATAGCCAAGGACGGAGCCAAGATGGTGATGGCGGTTTCCAACGCCACGGTTCCTAAATTTACCGTGGTTATTGGTGGTTCTTTCGGTGCTGGAAATTATGGTATGTGTGGTAGAGCCTATCATCCCCGTCAGCTCTGGATGTGGCCTAACGCCAGAATATCTGTAATGGGTGGCGAACAAGCGGCCGACGTGTTGTCCACGGTCAAGCAGGAGCAACTGCTGAGGAAGGGTAAAAAGATGAAGAAATCTGAAATAGAGGATTTAAGGAAACCGATTCTGGAGAAGTATGAGATCGAAGGTAGTCCTTACTATTCCACCGCTCGCTTGTGGGATGATGGAATTATAGATCCCCTGGATACACGCATGATTCTGGCCTTGGGGATATCAACCTCGCTCAACGGTCCCCTTGAACGCTCCGATTTCGGGGTTTTCAGGATGTGATTTTTTTCGGATGTAAATGTTATATATGTCCATGGGTCGGCCGAAATAGATGGAAGAATCCATTTGCCGAATTGAATTGGAAATTGAGGAAGCAACATACATTGCGAAGGTTCAAACTGACATGGGTGGCCCACGGGAGTACCGAAGCACGCGTTTTGATGGTCTGCTTAATCAACTCATGAGTGAATTGCAAGCTGAATTCGAACCGGATTTTGAATGAATCTCTTCCCGGCTCTCGGCGTTACTCTGGGTCTGATAGTAGGATATTTCTCAATCAGAGTGATTGCCGCGCGTATGGGCAAACCGTTGCCAGGTCTAGGTGAATTGATGTTCCCAATGCATCATACAGATTCGAAGATAGATCAGGTTAACAAGAAGAGAGGCAAGCGTTAAAACCTA
>CAZXZT010000039.1:0-7445 GCA_964645695.1 uncultured archaeon | reverse complement strand
AACCTCTCCATAAGACGGATTACCCTTTATATCAAAACGCATGTGTAATACATGTTACTAATACCTATTTAAGAACTTTTCAAAAAAAATATTTTTGAACATTTGAAATATTGCTCTATATCCTCTAATAATAAAGCGAATCCTTTATTTACCCCCCATCATGCCGACACATCCATCCCATATGGAGGGAAGTAACAATGGCTGAAAAACAACACTTGAATGTAGTATTCATAGGTCACGTCGACCACGGCAAGTCTACCACAGTTGGTAGAATACTATTGGAAGGCGGTGCAATTGAACAGCACCTGATTGACAAATACAGGAAAGAAGCTGAAGAGCGTGGAAAAGCTGGCTTTGAGTTAGCGTATGTAATGGATAATCTCAAAGAGGAAAGAGAACGAGGTGTGACCATCGACGTTGCGCACAAGGAATTCAAGACGGCCACAAAACATTTCACTATTATCGATGCACCAGGACACAGGGATTTCGTAAAGAACATGATTACGGGAACTTCTCAGGCCGATGCCGCAGTTCTAGTTGTTGCTGCAGATGATGGTATCGCTGCTCAGACAAAAGAACATTTGTGGCTCTCAAAGGTAATGGGTATTGAGCAGATGATTATCTCCATCAACAAGATGGACATAAGTAAACCAGCCTACGACGAGAAACGATTCAATGAGATTGTTGATGATGTGAAGAAGATGTTAGGAATGGTTGGTTTCAAAGACGACCAGGTTAACATCCTGCCGGCTTCCGGATGGAAGGCCGATAATATCAAAGAAAAGGGAGAGCTATCGTGGTTCAAAGGTGACACTATGCTACAGGCTTTAGACAAATTAAATCCACCATCTGGTGCCACTGATGCAAAAGTGAGGATTCCAATTCAAGATGTCTACAAGATCTCTGGTATTGGAGCTGTGCCTGTAGGTCGTGTCGAATCAGGAACGTTGAAGGCAGGAACCAAGCTGATATTCAAACCATCAGCACATTCTGGCGGAAAGGAAGGCGAGGTAAAGTCCATAGAGATGCACCATGCTGAAGTGCCTCAAGCTGTACCTGGTGACAATATTGGATTCAACTGCCGTGGCATATCTCATACAGATATCCGAAGAGGCGATGTTGGTGGACCTTTGGATGACCCGCCATCCGTTGCACGAGCTTTCAAGGCGCAAATCATGATTCTGGATCATCCTAATGTGATAACTGCAGGATACACGCCCGTGTTCCATTGTCATACTGCACAAGTGGCTTGTACCTTTGATAAATTACTGGCTAAGATGGACCCACGAACTGGTGCAGTTACTGAGGAGAATCCCGACTTCTTGAAGAAGGGTGATGCTGGAATGGTTCTTATCAAGCCAACCAAACCTCTAGCTATTGAAGAGCAGGCAAAATTCAAACAATTAGCA
Source organism: uncultured archaeon (assembly GCA_964645695.1). GTDB lineage: Archaea > Thermoplasmatota > Poseidoniia > MGIII > CG-Epi1 > CG-Epi1. Next base: position 6,036 of record CAZXZT010000039.1, on the reverse strand, counting down.
AGATTCGCTATCCGAGACATGGGTGCAACGGTTGCAGCCGGTATGTGTCTGAAGATAGAAGAACACTGGGATTAATTGAAAATAGATGGCTCCCAAAAAGGCATCTAGTAGAGCTTGTATCTCCTTGCATGCCTTGAGTCACAATGTTGTGGACGGGGTATGTGACCAAATAAAAACTATTTCGGACAGGACGGGGGTCAGTATGACTGGACCAATTCCACTTCCCACAAAAAAACTGAAGGTACCGGTAAGGAAATCACCTGATGGCGAAGGTTCTGAAACCTGGGATCGCTGGGAGGCCAGATTACATAAAAGACTAATCTACATTGACGCAGATGAGAGGGCGATGCGTCAATTGATGCGAATCCAGATACCTGACGGGGTCAAAATCTCGATACAAATACAGTCTTAGAGATAAGGGGAAAGCAAGAAACAGAGCATTGTAGCTGACGAATATATAGGGAGCCATGAGAATCTCGCCACTTCGACCACTGCGTTAGCTGCGGCTTTGATAGTGTTCTGATTACCAGGACCCAAGATTTCGACACCATCAACGTACACTGTTCCCATAGCTGCTTCAGCAGGAGAAATGTCAGCTATTGCTTCCTCAAGGGCTTGCTTGGCAGACGGTAAAATTCCCTCGGAATCCGATAACGGATTATGGCCTCCTGGTTTGACATTTACGTAGTGATTGTCTGTGGATGCCAAAAGAACTGAATCGGCCACTCCCTTCAAACCGTTCTGCAATTCTTCATTCATACCTGGGGCAAAACCATTGGCATCCCAAAGCATTATTGCTGTACGCTGACCTTTCTGAAGGTCTGATGAAGGGGCTACTTCTATTACCAGAACACGTAGACCTCCAGGGCCAATTCCTCTGCTCAAATCTTCACCCGGCATATTTGAAAGCCCGACCATAAGCTTGCTTTGGGCCAATGATTTGCCCAATTTCAGAGCTTTGAAGGAAGATATCTCCAGCATGGAGCCTTCCTTTGTCCCTGCCGCCAAAGGTGGACGGCCCCAACCTTCCTGATTATGGAGATCAACCATGAGACGAGCGCCTCCGTGACCCGATGAAGGCCTTTCCAGTCGAGCCGCCAGTTCAGGTAATATATCATCACTGTCTCCCGGTTCTACAAAAATAATTGTTCCGTCACCGATTCCTATGGCATAAGCTGAAGGCGTGTCACCTTCCATCACCATGCCTGAAGAAACGTCACTGTAATGCGCACTTTGGGAAGCTTCAACCATTGCCTTTCCGATTCTGGTTACATCCTCATCTCTAAGGGGATTGTGATCATTCGTGGTGGCACCATGAAAAGCAAATCCCAGGCCTGGAAGAACCGGGTCTATCTTTATAGGAAGATTAGAACCACCTAGTTCACCAAGAGGGCCCGGATGAATACCAGGGACTGCTAAGAACGCCACGGTCTTGCCTTTCTTGCGAATTGAAATCCAGCCGTTCTTAGTTTCAAAAGTCTGGCATATTTCACGCATGGCTTCTGTCAAACGACGGCCATCACCTGTAGAAAAATGATCGATGAATGCAGACATGTGTCGTGTTCCGCTCACACCGACTGCCTTTCTGTACGGCGAATCCACCAAAAAGAGAAAAAAATGACTTGCAAAAGCTAGAGAAATAGTTGCTAACAACCCAAAATTGAATTCAGACATCGATTCTCCATACCAAAAATAATAGATGCTGACAAAGGGTGAGATGAGAGATAACGGAAACGCAATCCTGGCTGGAGCACCTCCGTGTGTACGGAGGGTGAGGTACCACAATCCACCCATACAACCAAAACCAAACGCTAGGCCCTTGCTAGGTTCATCAAAATAATAGCCTATGATTGTGGTGATGAGCATCAGTACGGATCCTGTGGCTCCGGCTTGCAACCCATATCGAACTGGATAACGACCGTCCCAACTCCATGATATATTGGACACTAGGTATGAAACTAAGATAACTGGCATTGTGAACGTAATAATCGCAAATATACCAAAGTCGAGAGATGCTTCAGCACGATCTAGAGTTTTCAGACTGCTGTAAACCAACAGCGATGTGGTCGACAAAAAAAGAAGAAGACTTGGGGTTACGTCAGGAGTATGGTGCAGGAATCCCGTCAAACGAGATGGTGGTGGCGTAACTTTGTCGAATTCAAGATTAGGATGCATAGTATCACGAATGAACTGATTTGATAAGGGAGGACATTTCTTCCTTGAGGCTATCAGATGTCTCAACCAAGGTGCCAGTTACAACTATATCTGCCCCAGCTACCACCGCTTTGGATGCCTCCTGGGGCGTACGGATTCCACCACCTACTATCAATATCACCTCTGTAGCATCTTTCACAGCTGTGATAATAGCATCCGGTACAGGTTCCAAAGCACCAGATCCTGCCTCGAGATAAATATATTTCATCCCTAAATACTGTCCTGCAAGAGCATGGGAAACAACCATGTCAGGATTATCCCGAGGAAGCGGTTGAGCCTGACCAACACGCCCAGCGGCCATACCTGGTGCAATAACCAAATATGCCATGGAAAGAGGCTCCAGACCAGCTTGTTGAACCCAGCGCGCGCTGGCAATTTGTTCCCCGACCAGAAATTGGCGACTCTCGCTGTTCAAAAGAGACATGAAGAAAATTGCGTCGGCCTTACCAGATACTGATGATGCGTGGGTAGGGAACAAAATCACCGGCAGATGTGTTATTTCTTTTATAGCCTGAACTGCAGAATCTACCTTTTCCAGGCTCAAATCTGTTGAACCTCCGACCATAAAACCGTCTGTCCCAACGCCTGCTGTCTGTGTTGCTAGTTCAACCAGTTCGTCAGGTCCCATCTTACCTGGATCCAGCAACGTGAAGTGGAGAGGCTTCTCCTTGCGCCGTTTGATTATATAGTTGTGAACCCTCAAGGACGGGCTAGTCCGATGAGACCATAAAAGACCAGCGGATAGTCAGAAATAAGGGAATATGTTAATCCCACTCCATGTCAAATTCCTCTTCTTCTTCCTCGTCCTCTTCTTCTTGGACAACCGCAGACTGAACCACAGGTGTTTCGGCAGAAGCAACTACTGGCTCTGCAACCACGGGTGTTTCGGCAGAGGCTACTACTGGCTCTGCAACCACTGGAACTGCCTCAGCAACCTCTGGTGCTACTGGCGCCACGCTTGGAGTAGTTTCCTGCGACATAACTGCCGCAATTTTCGATGAAGGAAGCGAATCTATACGTAGTCCAGGTAAATATTTGACACCTAGGTCAGGCACCATCTCTGAACGAAGGCGCAATACTGTGTCCTTATCGACTTGGACATATGAATCGGAATAATCTCCTCCTCCAACGGCCACCGGATAAGTAACGAAATCCCGTCTTCTCCTAGCTGCCCTGATAGGCCTTGGAGGCAACTTGATTTGAGGTCTGGGTGGTTCTTCAGGTATTTCGGTCAGACCAAGTGAAGAAGGGAGGGCCGTGTAGAATTGAGGTTCAGATGATTGGACATCGGCCTTCGCTTTGGTCCTATCTCTACGTCTGCGAGGCTTTGGCTTGGACTGATCTGTAGTGATAAAATAGAAGATTACTGCCAGGGTTAACATAGAAATAACTGCGCCCTGTGTCTCAGTTACGACATGCAAAGCAAGAAGGAACATAACTATGACCACAATCGCGACAGCCACTATAGATAATGTCAAAATTTTTTGATTGCCTCGTGGGGGGCGTTTTTTCGGGCGCTTCCTAGGACGGCGTCTTTGACCTTGAGTTGTACTATTCGTCATGGATATTTCGCTGAGACGGCAACGTAGACAGCGTATAAGCATTTACTTGAAAAGCCTTTTTGTATGGATACGCCCGCAAACATAATGCACTGCTTTCGAATCTTGTGAAAGACTCGATATTAGGCGAAAATTCTATTGACATGCACAGTTAATAATGAAGGTCGCCGTGCGTAAATTGACAATAAAATGATTCAAGTCAAAGTGGGTGACGGCAGGAACAGAGCATACGAGGCGGGAATCACAGCGGGAGATGTTATTCGGGATGCTCTCGGACGCAAGCACGGAGCCTGTGCTGCGCTTGTTGACAGTGTCGAATGCGACTTTTCACATGTTATCGAAAAAGATTGTAGGTTAGAACCCATTTTGGAAGGTTCGGATGCGGGGCTGTACATTCTTCGTCATTCCTGTGCACACTTGCTTGCCCAGGCTGTGACAGAAATTTTTCCAGACGCAAAACCGACCATTGGGCCACCAATCGAACATGGCTTCTATTACGATTTCCATATGGAGCCGATTAGTGAAGATGAGCTCCCTGCAATAGAGAAACGCATGAGAAAACTAGCCAGACAGAACTTGAGAATAGAGCGCGAAGAGTATGACAACACTACCTTGCGCAAGATGTTTTCGAACAACCAGTTCAAAATCGAGATTATGGACGACAAGATTGGACATGATGTTGGTTCTTCAGCGTACCGGCAAGGTGATTTTGTCGATTTGTGCAGAGGACCACACGTTTCTACCACTTCGCAATTGAGATGGTTCAAGCTTACCAGCACAAGCCAGGCGTACTGGCGTGGCGACGCAAAGAGAGAACCTCTTACTAGGATTTATGGAATGTGCTACGCAACAAAAGAGGATCTTGCGAAACGTAAAAGGCAAATTGAAGAGGCCACTCACCGCGATCATAAAAAGATTGGAAAGGAAATGGATCTGTACATGATTAACGAACTTATAGGCAAGGGATTGCCGGTATGGCTACCAAATGGAGAAATTCTAAAATCCGAGATTGAAAGATTTGCCGTGGAAACTGAAGAAGCTTACGGTTACGAAAGAGTTACAACTCCAGTTCTGGGCAAACAAGAACTTTTCGAAACTAGTGGCCATCTACCTCACTATGCTGACTCTATGTATCCTCCAATGGAAATGGATGACGGGACTTACTATCTTAAAGCCATGAATTGTCCCATGCACCACTTAATTTACCGCAACCGAAAACGGTCGTATAGAGAATTGCCATTTAGAATCGCAGAGTATGGTACTGTATATCGTAACGAATTGTCTGGTACTTTGGCAGGACTATTGCGAGTAAGAATGCTGTCCATGAATGATGCTCATATCTATTGTACGATTGATCAGATAGCGCAAGAATTTGCAGACAATATAAGGATGGTCCATGACTACTATGCAACCTTCGGCTTCGAAGATTACAAGTTTCGCCTATCGCTTTGGGATTCTGAAAATACCGACAAATATATTGGCCGGCCGGAAAATTGGGAAACTGCGCAAAATCATCTAAGAAAGCTTCTTGATGACCTAAAAGTACCTTACGAAGAAGGTGAAGGAGAAGCCGCTTTCTACGGGCCGAAAGTCGATGTCCAGTTTACTACTCTATTAGGGCGGGAAGAATCTATGTCTACAATCCAGCTTGACTTCGCGGCCCAAGAACGCTTCAACCTTACATTTATGGATGAAACCGGGGGCGAAAACAGCGATGTGTTTGTTATACACAGGGCTCCGCTCTCAACCCACGAAAGATTTGTAGCTTTTCTAACCGAGCATTGGGCTGGAAATTTCCCGACCTGGCTTTCACCGATTCAGGTTCAGGTTATTACCATATCTGAGAAACAAAATGGATATGGGGCTAAAGTTGTAGAAGTTCTAGAAAAAGCCGGAGTGAGGACTAAAATCGACTTTTCTGACAGTACCATAGGAAAAAAGATTCGCATGCATCGGAAAATGCGACCGGCCTACATGCTGATCATAGGTGAAGAAGAATCCAAAAAAGAAACAGTGGCCGTCAGAAGTCGCGACGGAAAGCAAAGGAACGACCTTGCGCTGAACGATTTTGTAAGCGAAATACTTGAAGAGATAAAAAGCCGTAGTAAAGAACTGAACCTAGTAACTTCGTAAAAACTTTGCAGAGGTATGAAAACGCCTCTGGTACTTATGGCGCAGAGGGAGGGATTTGAACCCCCGAGGGAAAACTCCCACCGGCTTTCAAGGCCGGCGCTATACCGGGCTAAGCGACCTCTGCCCTAAA
>CAZXZT010000038.1:0-7477 GCA_964645695.1 uncultured archaeon | reverse complement strand
TGATACGTATCTATCATCGTTACAACTGGCGTATCTGGGGAAGCGACTCTGGAGAATACCTGTACCTTACAAGACACCTTATCCAGAATGGAAAACTGCTAACCCAAGACTACATTGGATGGGGTAGAGCCTACCCCGATTTTCAAGGTATGCAAATCCTGGCAGGTAGCCTAAGTTTACTAACAGGAATAGAGTATCATCAATCGTTATTTTGGTTCATCCCCCTGATGTCGGCCTTAGCAATACCGGCTCTCTTCATGATTGGAAAGAAATTGGTAGATTTTCTTCCAGCCCTGTTTGGATGTGCCTTCTATAGTGTCACTTTTGCAGTTGTATTTGCCAATTCCCACCCAATGCCGGGCGCTCTGGCCGAGCCACTAGGATTTGTGTTCCTCTATAGTTGGCTAAAATGCTTAGAATCTGGAAAATATGATAGTATCTGGAGCGTACTTCTGATATTCACCTTGGGAGGGCTATTGATGACCCATCACTTCACTTTACTGCTTATGATGGTAGCAATAGTCGGGATAATGGTTATTGAGATAGCTGCCGGGAATGAAAGAATAGCAAAACCCGGAATAGTAGGAATTGGATTTATATCTGTAATAATCTCTGCTTATTGGCTGATCTATGCAGAATCGTTCAGCAAAATGCTTGAACAAAGCGCCTTTGACTTCCTGCCAGAAAGTGCTTCTGTAAGGCTGGTTATGGCGCTGATTCCTATTCTCGCCTTGTTGGGTCTTTGGCTTATCAAAGATCATCTTAAGTTACCTCGAATTAGAGAGAATCTTACTCAAAAGATCTTTCTAAATAGAATTTTAGTAGCTTTTGCTATTTCCTTTATTGGAATTTTATTGATTTTGTGGAAAGGAGTACCTGGTACCATAGCTCCCTTGCAAGCTGGAGAATATCAAGCCCTGCCTTATCTAGTTGTCAATATCCTTTGGATTGCTCTTGCTACAAACCTTAGTCTCGTTACTACTCAGAAGAACGGATGGCTTGTATGGGGTTGGATTTTGCCCATATTATCTTTAGCCACAATAGGTGCTGTCTCTGGATCACACCTTCTTATTGCTTATAGACATACACCCTACCTCCTAGCACCACTTGCTTTAATGTCTGGAATTGGTTTCCAGTACCTGATAAAAGGATTCAAAACAAATCAAAGACCGATGATTGCTTCTATGTTCGTTTTATTGTTTATTGGATGTGCACTTGGGACCTATCCACCACCATCAGTTATGGGTGGTTTTCAGGAAGGTACAAATGACAAGGAATTTGATGCTGTTCTATGGACTCAATTTACTGAGGATGAGTCTCTGATTGTAAGTGACCACAGGCTCAGCAGTCTTACATTTGGACTTACAGAGACCAATGCCAGCTGGGAAAATGGAGCGGAAGTGATAACTGGAGACTCCGAAAAAGCTATTGAGGCAGGTAAAGCTCTGTCCACACCGCAGGCAGGAATTAAGCAGGTCTCGTACGTAATCCTATCGGAGGAAATGCAGAAAGGGGTTGCCCTTCTACAATGGGATCCAGCAGAGGAACTGACAGGTAAGGCCAAGACCAAATTTACAGATAACGATCAATTTCCAGTCTGGTTTAACAATGGCGATACCTCTATAATGAGAATGAATTCTTACTAATTATGCATGCTAAAGAAGCTAAAAAGGAAGCAGAGAAAATCTCTGACTGGATAATCAGAATACGAAGAGAATTACACCGCCATCCTGAACTGATGTATGAAGAGTTCAAGACCAGTAAACTTGTCAGGAGGGAACTGGACAATCTCGGCATTCCTTACGAAGCGCCTATTGCCAAAACCGGAGTTCTGGGAACTCTTGGTAACGGAAACGGACCTTGTGTTGCGCTAAGGGCTGACATGGATGCCTTACCTATCCATGAAGAAACTGATGTCCCATTCAAGAGCGAGATAGATGGTAAAATGCATGCTTGCGGACATGACTGCCATACCTCAATGCTACTTGGAGCTGCAAAAATCCTGAAAGAGAATGAGAAAAACGTGAACGGCACTATCAAATTGTTGTTCCAACCAGCTGAAGAAGGAGGCGCCGGAGGTAAATTGATGCGCGAAGAAGGAGCCTTGGATTCTCCGGATGTCGAACGAATTTTCGGCTTGCATGTATGGCCCCTATTGCCAACAGGTACCATCGGGTCCCGAGAAGGTACTTTTCTAGCGGCAACATCATTCCTTGAAATCACCGTAGAAGGAGAAGGTGGTCATGCTGCAATGCCACACTTGACTATAGATCCTGTAGTCACGGCGGCTCAAATAATAACAAATTTACAAACAATCATATCTCGAAAATTAGATCCTCTCGACTCAGGTGTGATAAGCATAAGTACGATACATGGTGGAGAAGCATCCAATGTTATACCTCCTAAGGTAAAACTCCAGGGTACCATAAGATCTCTGACAACAGAAGGATTGAAAATTCTGCAAAAACGTGTGCAAACGGTAGCCGAGACCATTGCTCAGGCCCATTCCTGCAAGGCTATAGTCAATTACCCTGGAAATGACTATCCACCCACTGTAAATGATAGAGAGGCATGGAATTTTGCAAAGGGTATCGGGAGCGAGATGCTAGGAGAGTCAAATACCGTAGATCTAGAACCCGTTATGGGGGGTGAAGATTTTGCATACTACACTGAAAAAGTGAAGGGCTGTTTTGTGGCCTTGGGAATGCGTAATGAAAAGATAGATGCTATCTACAATGTACACCATCCGTTGTTCAAAATGGACGAAGAGGCTCTGCATATAGGAACTGCACTGCACACAGCCTTTGCCCTGCAGAGTCTGGAGGAGCTAGGTGCCTAATTCGCTTAAGAACATTATTCAACAGTAACTGATTTAGCCAGATTGCGAGGTTTGTCTATTTCAGTTCCCAGCTCGTGTGCTATGTAATAGGAAAGAAGTTGCAAGAATACGGCAGTCGGGAATGGGGATAGAACGGGGTCAATGTCTGGCAATTCAAAGCTATGATCTGAGGCTTTGACTGCGTTCTTGTCTCCTTTCTGAACTACTGCAATTACCGGTGCCTTGCGGGCTGACATTTCCTCTATATTGGATATTAGTTTAGAATATGTATGATCCTGAACTGCAATCGCAACTACTGGAGTTTCAGATCCAAGAAGCGCAAGAGGGCCGTGTTTGAGTTCTCCCGCAGGATAGCCCTCAGCATGAATATATGATATTTCCTTCAATTTTAGTGCACCTTCCATGGCCATTGGATAGTTGATGTTTCGCCCAACAAAGAAGATTGATTTGGCCTTTACAAAATGAGGAACTAGAGCTTTTATGGATTCACTGCTGTTGAGAACCTGTGTTATTTTACTGGGAATTCTCCTAATCTCGGATTCCCACAATTTCATCTGCGGGTGATCCATGGTACCTGAACTGAAAGCCAAATGTATCGCGAGGGCATAAAGAGCCTGCATCTGGGTAAGGAATGTTTTTGTAGCTGCTACGCCGATCTCCTGTCCTGATTTTGTTATAATTACTCCATCAACCTCCCTCGTTATTCTGCTACTAGGTACATTGCAGATGGCAATAGTATGACAGCCCTGTTGTCGAGCCGCTCTCGCAGCTGCCAAAGTATCTGCAGTTTCCCCACTCTGAGATATAAGGATAACTAGTGGTCGTGAGGACATCAGACCCCCAACACCCTGTACCGGTGCCGCATATCTGAATTCGGAGCTATACTGTACCGATACGGGAACGGCTGTCAATTGCTCAATGACATACTTTCCAACAAGACCTGCATGGTATGACGTACCGCAAGCCACAATGGATATGCTACCCAATCTCCAGTTTAAACCAAGATTTTCCAGAGGTGATTCGGTCAGAAGCTCATTTAAAGAATTTTGCAAAGCCCTTGGTTGTTCAAATATTTCTTTGAGCATGTAATGCTCATATCCTCCCTTTTCAGCAACTTCCGTGTATTTTTCGACTTTCTCAACATTATAGTCAATTGATGCAAGGTCCCTATTGAATACTTCAATTTTGGCTGGCGTTACCTTCACAATCTGATAATCTTCAGGGTAAACAATCTGCTGTGTGTACTTCAGAATAGCATAGATGTCGCTAGCGATGAAATTCTCGGAATTACCCAGACCCACCACAAGAGGAGTCTCATTTCTGACTGATACTATTTCGTCAGGACTGTTTTTGTGTATGGCCGCTATTGTGAATATTCCTTCAATCTCATCCAGAGTCTTGTTAACTGCTTCAACCAGATTGCCCGAGTAGTGCTTCGATATAAGTACGGGGAGCACCTCTGAATCGGAATCACTGCGAAAATTATGGCCTTCAGATTCTAGCGATTCCCTTATCTCCAAATAATTGTCAATAGTGCCATTGTGAACTACCGCGACCGAAACTTCTTCATCCGAATGAGGATGGGCGTTTGAGTCTGAAGGTACACCGTGTGTTGCCCACCTTGTGTGGGCGATTGCCAGCGTCGACCCAGATTCAGTCAGTTCTGACGCCATATTCTCAATTGGCCCCTCTTTTTTGCAGATTACAAGTTTGCCCTCATGCATTGCAATACCTGAAGAATCATAGCCCCTATACTCTAATTTTTTCAAGGATTCTAAAACTATCTCCTGAGCTGGCTGATTCCCAGTATAGCCTACGATACCGCACATCAGATGTTATCTCCCTGAAAGTCAGCGTTATAAAATTCACCTTCGCCTATAGTAGCCCCTCTAAGAAGAATTGAACCGCCTTGAAGAGTAGCTCTGCTACCTATGATACAATCATCTCCTATCATTGCACCCCTATCACTTACGGAGAACTCCTTGTCAAAATACATTATATTCCTAGTGCTGGGTATAGCTATGCTATGCGAGCCAAAAGAGACAGCATCTCCCAAAACACTTCCTTTAAGACTGGTATAGCTACCTAACTCACAATTAGACATTACCACACTATCTACAATCTCCGAGAAAGGACCAACTATTACATTGTTTCCGATTGAAACTGACGAACCGATTACAGAGTTAGGGCCAATGTCGCATCCTTCCCCAATCGAAACTGGACCCAAGATATAGGAACCTGAACGGATAACCGTTCCTTTTCCAATAGAAACCTCGCCTTTGATAACTACATTCTTCTCTATTTTCCCAGAACGAAACAGCAAATTGTCACGGAGGGACATCCTGTTGCCGGAAATCAGGTCCCAAGGGTAAACGATATTATGCCAATATTCAGCCTTTATAACTTCAAAACTGGTTTCAGATGTTATCTCCTGAAGTGCCTCTCCAATATGCCGACCTGGGGAAGATAATATCCTTTCGGCCGTTTCCCGCTTGAGTTTGATTATTCCAGTGAAGTGGATCCTACCATACGCGTCTGGATTGTCAAAAGTTATAACTGGATTGCCTGTCTTAATTTCAATCTCTCCCCACTTCGACCACCTTTCGGCCTGACCTGATAAAAGTACCTCACCATCATAAGTCTTCATAGTAGCGAGCGAAGAGGCTGAGACATAATTGTCACCAGGTACCAAGATGAATTCGTCCTTGATATCGGACATCCCTATTCTCATTGCATCCAATGTTCCAGTTGCTTCGTTCTGGAAACTGTAGGTTATTCTTCCACCAAATGAAGAACCGTCGCCAAAATAGGACATTACGCTATTGCGGGCGTAACCCACGACCATTTTTATCTCTGTAATTCCAGCATCTATAAGCCCCCTGACTATATGGTCCAGGATTGGTCTGTTTCCCAAAGGAATCATCCCCTTTGGTCTATTGGAGGTCCAGCTACCTAGGCGCGCTCCCTCACCTGCACTCAGAATGACTGCTTTCACATCCGTGTTCAGCCAGAGGTGTTTATGATACTTATTATTCCAAGCAAAGTCTATTTTAGAGAATCTATTGAGAACTGTGGAATTTGACTGGGATGTTGTCATAATAGGAGGCGGACCGGCAGGAAGTACGGTCGCCAGATACGCGTCCGAAGGAGGAGCAAGAGCACTGGTCATAGACAGAAGAAAACATATTGGAACGCCCTTGCAGTGTGGCGAGCTGGTACCAAGTAATCTGCAACTGAAGGAACTCTGTCCTGATGTCCCAGAGATAGATGATCTGTTCCGTACACCAGACGAAGCCATATCTAGAAGAACGGCGACCATGGGACTTGTAGCACCATCTGGAAAGAAACTAATCTACCCCTTTAAAGGTCAAATTCTGAACAGGCCCCTTCATGACCGAGGGCTGGTAGAAATAGCCAAGGCCAAAGGGGCAGAGTTTCTTACGGAATCAAGAGTCAATGAAGTGGAAGGACATGACGTAATTCTAAGAAATGGAAAAAGAATCTCAGCTAGAGTGATTGTTGGTTGCGGAGGACCTCATGACCCTCTACGCAAAAAATTCTGGAGTGAGAAATCTCTCAATATAGCTGTAAATTTTATACTGATAGATGGTGAATTTGGAGACCGTGTAGATCTTTACTTTGGATCAACTGCACCAGGCGGATACGCCTGGATGATACCCAAAAGAGGAGGGGCCAATATTGGGATAGGAATACAGACCAGATTTTCCAAAGGACTAAGCCTAAACTCTATGGCTGAGAATTTCTTCAGAAATTTCAAGGGAAATATAACTTACAAAGGTGGAGGAGTTCTTCCCATGTCCGGAAGTATCCACAATTTCACGAAAGAACACTACATGCTAGTCGGGGACTCTGCCGGAATGGTTCTGCCATCAAATGGAGCTGGAATAACAACCGCGATGATAGGAGGACGGATAGCTGGCCAAGTAATTGCCAAATATATCATGGATGGGGCACCACTAGATGAATATCAGAGCCATTGGAATGAACAGATGGGAAGGGTCATGAAGTATTCGAAAAGAGGTATCTTCTGGGGAGGGATGATGTTCAGATCCCCCGACTGGATTGTCAACGCAGGATTCAATAAATTAACTAAACCGTTAATTTGGAGAGCCATAACCTGTAGACCTGTATTTGGATTGTTTTAATCGGTTATATTTCTTGTCGTGGTCAACTATGAAGGCTTCACCGTCAAAAACGGGAACTAAGGAGTGCGAATCAAAAGACATGCATTTTTCAAAATCCTTCTCCAATCCTGCCTTTTCCAGCATTTGATAACTAGGTGAAGCTAAACATGCTTCCCGAATTTCGTCTTGGGAAAACCGAAAAGGTTGAGACGAAGAAACGAGAAGATGCTTAATGAACTCGGCACAGAGATTATCTTCGACAACCTCGTCTCCTAGTCTTCCCGAGCAGATTATAGATATGTCCCTATTTTCTCCCTTCAAGAACTCTGCGACCGAACTGGCGTTGCAAAACCCGCCCATGACTACCACAGGAGAGTCTCTACAGGCAACAACCATGCGTGAACCATTGGTTGTACTGGATAGCAGAACTTTACCTGTCAAATCCGTATTAGCCATCTCAACAGGAGATGAACCTAAATCATAACCCTCTATT
>CAZXZT010000037.1:1551-7513 GCA_964645695.1 uncultured archaeon | reverse complement strand
ACCGGATTTTGAATGAATCTCTTCCCGGCTCTCGGCGTTACTCTGGGTCTGATAATAGGATATTTCTCAATCAGGGTGATTGCCGCGCGTATGGGCAAACCATTGCCGGGTCTAGGTGAATTGATGTTCCCCATACATCACACCGATTCGAAGATAGATCAGGCTAACAAGAAGAGAGGCAAGCGTTAAAACCTATCGGAAAACTGGACCCGTAGGAGTAACATATGAAATATATTCTTGCTTTCGCGTTTGCGCTTGTTTTTTCCATCGCTCTAATCGATGATGTTTCAGCCGAAACTGTGGTCTTCTCCACAAGTGTGGATCCGCCCAGTGTTGATACCCAAGATGCTGAACAAGTCCATTTTCAAGGTGACTGTTCAGTTTGTAACGAAGATGAGTTGGAATACTTTTATTGGAATTCATCTATTGATGGAGTTCTGAGTGACGGGGACAATGCTACAGATGTAAATTTTGTGATGATTTCAAACGAGTTCACGACTGGTGACCATGAGATAACATTGCAAGTCAAAGGCAATGGTAGTTGGAGCGTTATTGATGATGATTCTACAGTTCAACTAGGAGTTGCTTGTAGAGATGGTTGTGGTGGCGGTGATGGTTCTATCACAGTCCATTTCTCTATAAGCCCGCCGGCCCTGCACTTGGGTGAAACTGCATATTTTACAGCTTGTGATGCTATGCCAGAACCGCAACCCTGCGTAGACGAGCCGGCGCCGGATCTCGACTTCAATTGGTCAATCCAGTGGAATCGTGCAGGTGACAGGGAGTACCTTAGCGACCAGAAATCATTTGAGTTCACTAATTTTGTTGAAGGGACCCACAACGTCACCCTCATAATAACCGACAATTCCGATGGAGAAGTCAGTGAACCCGGTTATCAGGACCTAACGATTCTGCCTCCGATTCCGATTGCTGTAATAGAGAATGGTGAGTACATTACAGTGAAAGAAGGACAGCCCTTGACCCTAATTTCGCATTGCAAGAATATTTTTGGTTATTTCATAAGTTGTGAACATTCATGGGAAATTTGGGAGGACGGCTCCAACGGTCAGTTTCAATTCGCGCGAACTGGCAAGAATATCACTCTGGACAACCTTACATATGAGATGCGAAATTATGACATTATGTTGCGTACAGCTGATGATCAGGGTACTCTTTCCCAATGGGTACATATATTTGTAACCGTCGATCCCCCTAATCAGCCCCCATCAGCTCTGATAAAAATCTATCCGCAGTCATTGGGCGGGATGACCCCGGAATACTATCAGTACGCCAACTTGACTTTCAGTGCTTTGAATTCTACTGATCCTGATGGTCAGATAGTAGGCTACAAGTGGTGGTTTGACGGGGAACTTGTTTCTACGGATTCCCAATGGATAGCATCTTTTGATGTGATTGACACTATCTTTCAGATTAAGCTGGAGGTCCAAGACGATAATGGGGTATGGAGTACACAGGTTGGTAGTAATTTTAAATTGATTGAGAATACTCCTCCTATTGTAGACTTTACAGTATCTTTGGATGATGATGGCCTTACCTTCACGTTCAATAGTAGTGTTAGTGATGCAGAGGGGTCCATCGTAGCTTACGAATGGTTTATTGACGACAATTTAAACTCAACAGATGCGAACATTACTTGGCAGGCCAATCAAAGTGGCAGTTACGTAGTCAAGTTAATAGTCACAGATGATGGAGGCCTGAGGTCCGAAGTGATCAAAACTGTCCAGACGGAGACAGTAGAGATACCCGAGCAAAAGAATTTTCTGGTTTCATTCTCTTCGAAGAATATTGATGTTGGCGGTACTTTTACTCTCGACTTCACCGGAACGACTGGAGAAGTGGATTATTATGAGGTAACTGTATACTATCCTGATGGTTCCAACGAAGTTCACAGTGAGTACGTAAAAGACACTGCAACTTACAAACTGGATAAAGAAGGCCAGCATGTTTTTGACATAGTGGTTCGATGGGCCGACGGGTCATCATATGATTCGAATACTGACTTTTATTCAACCAAGGTAAATGTCGGGAACGTCGATGACACCAGTTCCGAACAGCAGGATTCCGAAACTGTTGAGGTTGATGAAGGCCTGCCCTCGCTTTCATTTTCCGGAGTACTGTTTTCTATAACTATATTGGCACTTCTTCGACGTCAGAGATAGACCTTTTCTTTCCGAATCCGGTGTGTCCAGTAGCCAAGCATGGCACTCATGGCCAGTTCGGACCCGGCTATCGCGAAGAACAAGGCCTCGTTGTGAACAATGGTTTCTTGATATTCCTCTTCATAGTTTACGATAAGAACTAATTTCTTGACTACGTCTTCCTCTTCGTAAAAGGCGGTGAAAGTGACATTATATCTCCCCGAGGCATGCACTGTGTGGTTCACATCCGTTAAATTCGAGTACCTTGTCTCTGGTCCGCTAATGTCTCTTCCAAAGTCCCATAAAACAGACGTGGCATTCCCGACTCCTTTTGCAGAGAAGATGACGACTCCTCCTGCATCCACAAAAACAAGTTCTGGTTCTCCGTTTGCTTCTATTTCAACTTCACCCGTGACAGAGGGCAACAGCAGGAGAATGACAATTATTATCAGACTAGACTTGAACTTTACCATACACATTGGAGATCTTTCGGGTTGTCCTTCTTCTCAGTTCCTCAGACCATAACTCCCCGTCAACCAGTTTGAGTACATCATGCGTAATTCCGCACCTTGCGAATACGACTCCATCCTTGTCGGGGCTTGTCGTCAATTCTATTGCAGGTTTGGCCTTTATGACGGTAGCTTGAATCAGATCATTAATCTGATACAGTTTCTTGATATCAGATACGTATTCACTTGACATTTTGGCTATGTGCAAAGTTCCCACAGTGTAGTTTCCAATAGACCTCTTTTCACCTTTGACCTTCAGAATCTCGACAGAGACCATGCTGTCACGCAAAGATTGAATTCTGCCAAAAACGGTATCCCCCTCGTTTATTTCCACAGGAATTGACACGGAAGGTTTGATGCAGACTATCATTTTCTGGTTATCTTCTTCCAATTCCCCGCAAATACCTGCGAATAATTCTCCATCCTCTTCGTACACTCCATTTCCCGGCATGTATTCCATTGCACTTGCCAGTCTATCCCCTGGTTGTTTCATGTTCCTATCGCAGAGAGGCTATGTGATAAAGGATTGCTTTCTGGTTAGCCGTATCCTCGGTGTGAAAGGGCATGCTTCTGGGAATAGCAAAGTCGAATTCATAGCGACTTTCAATCTTGCCAGCGTTGCTATCAACAAATTTTTCAATAAAACTTCTTGTTTCCGACATATGAATAGTCCATATTTGTTCAGAGATTCCTAGCGCTTTTTTCAGGAATATCCTGTCAGCACCTGGCCTCTGGGCGCCAAATGGCGGATTCATTATGACTGTATCAAAATCTTCGTCTATATTCTCGACAGCTCCGCAAACCCATTTAATATCAAGATTATTTTTCTTGGAGTACTGGATTGCTGTATTCAGAGCCTTCTGATCTAATTCAAATCCTGTAACATCGGCCCCCTGAATCGCGGCCCCTATTGCCAGCCTTCCTGTTCCACACCCCAGATCTGCAACTTTCCCTGCCAAATGGCCTCTGGAATTTGCTTTCTTGACTATTTCTAAGACAATATCAACCGGAGTTGCATATTGTTCGAGGTCAGGATCTGGTTCTTTGAAATCTGGAGAGTTAGCTAGTACTTTGAAACTCAACCTCTTCTCCATTTGTCATAACCGTCCTTTAACAGTCTTCCTTCAGTACGCAGATTGGACAGGTGCTTCTCCACAGCGTTTCTCGAGAAGCCTTTTTCTGCCATAATATCGTATATTTCCTCTTCATCTACTCCTCCTGCAGGACCAATTATCTCCATTAAAATAATGGAGGGATTTTCTTCTTTCTTCCTATGCTCAGCATCCATGCCAGAGAAGGCATAGTCGACATCACCTCTCAGAGTCACTGATAGGAACAGATTCATCAGATCAATAGCGTGGTCTACATGTTTTACATCAACAGTGTCGGACAGATACAATTTTGCATCAGCCTCGGCAAGTCTTATGATTGATTCCAGCTGTCTTGGCGTTATGGGCATGGTCTTGTCCTGATCATCCACATTGTGGTATCTTTTTCTAAGCCCAGTATAGTACTCCTTTATTGTGCGCTGAGCCTGCGTGGACATTACGGGCCGGAGCCTCTTTGCATACGATATGTACAGTTTCAACAGCCTCGAATTTATTGGCCCTTCTAAGGTTCTAATGGCCAGTTCATCTTCACTGGTATCGTCTCCTGGGGTCAAAACCTCGCCAGCTCTATGACTTTCCAATATTCTATCAGCCAGTAGGTCATCTTTCTCAGGTTCAGGATTATCCGTAATGATAAAGAATATGTCGAATCGGCTAAGCAAGGAGATAGGCATGTTGACTTGAGGTGGCAATGGCATAGTCATATCGAATCTGCTCCTTCTTGGATTGGCAGCCGCAAGTACGGAGCATTTAGACTTCAGCTGAGCGTTGATTCCGGCCTTTGCAATGCTGATAGTTTGCTGTTCCATTGCTTCATGCATTGATGATCGATCCTCATCCGACATCTTGTCGATTTCATCGATACAGGCAATTCCGCCGGAAGCAAGAACCAGGGTACCGGCCTCGAGGCTCCATCTGCCTTCGCCAAATTCATCTCTCACTGCCGCGGCAGTTAGACCGGCCGCTGAAGTTGACTTCCCTGTCGCCATAACACCACGAGGCGCTATTCTCGCAGCAGACCTGAGCAACTGAGATTTAGCCAGCCCCGGATCTCCCATCATTAACATATGAATATCCCCACGAATGCGAGTTCCATCGGGTAACTCCTTGTCCACACCTCCAAATTGCTGAAGGGCCATGGCTCTTTTCTCCCATTCCATCCCATAAATTGTTGGCGAAATCGAGTCTCGTATTTTCTCAGCTATGTCTTCTTGAGTCGCTAATTCCTTTATTTCAATCAATTCACTGGCAGTGGGCTCTATTTCCTCATCCTCCCCTATTCTCTCATCGATACTGTGAGTGTAAATATAGATGTCAAATTCGCTTTTTTGTCTTCTTCCCTGAAATTGGGACTTGGGTTTGATTATGCCCACGATAGCCACTCTATCTCCAGGCTGGATCTTATGGGCCAATGAGCTTTCGAAATAGGCTGTCAGCCTTTCTGGTTGGGCTCCAGGTGGCAGTTCTTCAGGATATTCCTGTATTTCCACTTTCTGAGAATCAATAAACTGTGACAGGTCATCTCTTAATTTGAATTCCGTGCATTTGCATGTTTCAGCTGTACAACGAATGGGTTTTTCCAGTGTAAAAAAATCCTGTATGTATGAATTTCTATGCCTTTCCCAGTCGCACTCGAACAATCCAATCTCCATTCTAGGCCTTACCGGCGTTG
Source organism: uncultured archaeon (assembly GCA_964645695.1). GTDB lineage: Archaea > Thermoplasmatota > Poseidoniia > MGIII > CG-Epi1 > CG-Epi1. The sequence continues at coordinate 2,064 of CAZXZT010000037.1, read as the reverse complement.
CCTTTCTGACCAATCCCCTTAGTCTCACGGTACGATAGAGATGCTCTTTTCTCAATCCACTGATCTCCACATCGTAAAGTTCACCAGGTATCCCCATGGGAACGACATCAAGAGCAATCTTGGTACGGTGTTCTTTTCTTACCCTCTTCTTCGTTTCTTCATCAATAAATTCTTGAACGATGTTTTTTGCCGCATCCAGAGCCTCATCAAGATTCCAACGGAGATTGCTTGATAATCGTGCGTTAAAGTCGGAAACAGATTCCCAAGTGACTCGGATGGCTCTTTCTCCGTCAGGATACTCTCTCGCCACTTTTTGTATTTCGTCCCCGTAAGTAGGTATGCTGTCCGAATCCACTCTTTCACCTTTGCAGTTGGGACAGATTTTTTCGGTAGGTTCGTTTTCGTCAAGCTTTCCCTTGCTGAGTATTTCTATTTTTCCCTCACCTTTGCAGGTACTGCATTTTGGAGCAGAGAAGTCCTTCCCAAATTTGTCTACCGGACGGTTTCGAGAGT
>CAZXZT010000037.1:0-1541 GCA_964645695.1 uncultured archaeon | reverse complement strand
AGAAGGAGCGCCAAAGCTCCATAAGTTCATCTAAGGCTATGTCATTTTCCAAGGAGCGAACACATGCGGAAGCCCGTTAAATATCTATCCGAACAATCTCTTGAAGAAGCCGGGCCGATTTGCCTTTATTTCTGCCTCAAGACTTATCCGTGAGTCAACTGCAGCCATAAAATTGGGATTAATCTCCAGTGCTTTATCAAAGGCCGCTAAGGCTTCATCTCTCTGTTCCATCGCTTTCCAAAGTACGGTTCCCTTGTTGACCCAGGTATCCACAACATGCGGGTTTAGTTCCAGAGCCGCTTCAAAAGCCTCAAGGGCCTTTTCAGGTTCATCCAAGGCGTACAGGATATTTCCCTTGTTTCTATAGAGTGTATCATCATTTTCGTGCTTCTTAAGTGCGTGTTCGCATATTTTCAAAGCACCTTTGTTATCGCCCTTCTTCCTCAGTACCATTACCAGATCGTTGTGCGCCTCTTTCATATCGCCCTTGAATTGTATGGCTTTTTTGAGACATTTCTCAGCGTCGTCATATTTCTGGATCAGCATCTTGGCATATCCCTTGTTGTACCAGGCTTCCGCATCCTTTGAATTAAGTCTCAATATTGCATTCCAGCACTTGTCGGCCTGGCTGAATTTCTTCAGTTTTGTCAGCAGAATACCCAATGATTTCCAGGCCTCGACATCCTTTGGCAAGCTCTGGGTAGCTCTTTGATAGGAGCGAATCGCTTCTTCATAGTCACCCAGTAATTCACAGACCTCGGCTCTGCCTTTGAGAGCGTCTCCATTGCCCGGACTTATCTTGATAACAGTTTCAAAGGTATTCCGTGCGTTATCTGGGTCACCCAGTTCGTACTGGACCCTTCCGAATGCTACCCGTGCATTGATGTCGTTGGAATTATCCCTGAGAATTCCATCTAGTAGGTTGTAAGCTCCGTCAAGGTCTCCGTTGTAGAGAAGATCATCCAGTGTCTTTTGCCATCTTGCTGCCATGTTTACTTCTTATCAAACTTGAAGAGTCTAGTCTCTTCTCCCACCATTTCTTCCGCCACACTATAAGGTTGTTGCAGGAGCCCTTCGAGTACTCCAGCTAGGCACCCGGCAGTAAAATCACAGTTATTGCTTGCACCAATTATACCTATTTCAAGCAGGTTCTCAAGCTTTACAATTATATGGTCCGGATTGGTATCAAGTACGAACAAGTGTCCCAATCCGGCCTCTGCCCAGGCCTGATTCAATACCATGTCTAGGTCCTCGGTCCCCATGCCTGCGTAATTCACTGACAGGCTGATGCCAACAGAGTGGCCACAATTGAACATTATACTTCTGGCCTTCTCGGTTCCGATACTCTGTAGCTCGGACCATAAGGTCCCCAAAAAAGCACTAGGGAGTACTAGTATGTCTGATGTCTGGACGCCAATGTCCGTATCGTAGAAATCATCCATAGGGTGTCCAGACCCTTCTAGGACATTCCCTCAACCATGCTTTCTGCAATGCTCTGGAAAGCTTCAGCAACATTGCGACCATCTTTAGCTGAGGTCAAT
>CAZXZT010000036.1:0-7609 GCA_964645695.1 uncultured archaeon | reverse complement strand
TTTATTCTTGCTTCTAAGCTATCTGGAGCAAATGCTCCAAAAACAACAGAATGAATTGCCCCTATTCTGGCGCATGCCAGTACGGCAATAGCCAGTTCGGGGATCATCTGCATGTAGATGCATACCCTGTCGCCTTTTTCCACCCCTATACTTTTGAGAGCGTTGCCTGCCAGTTGTACTTGGGACAATAATTCGTTGTAAGTGTATTTTTTGCTCTCATTCGGATCGTTTCCTTCCCATATTAGCCCTATTTCCTCTCCATGGCCCTCTTCGACATGGCGATCAATACAATTGTAGCATGCATTCAGTTTAGCTCCTTCGAACCACTTGATGTCCGCGTCGTCGAAATTCCACTCCCATACCTTATCCCACTTTTTGAACCATGAAATCCTGTCAGCCTGTTCACTCCAGAATTTTTCAGGGTTATTTACTGAATGTTCGTACATTTTCTTGTAATCTTCAATACTTGAGATATGGGCATTCTTGGTAATTTCAGCACTTGGCATGTACTTACGCATATTCATCAATACAAAGGGCACGTGCAAAGAAAAAGTTTACTAAAGGCATAAATCACAAAATACCCCCTCCTTGGACCTTTGTGAATGTATGTCTAAGATGTGGCGCTGAGCCTCCTCTCGCGTCCCAGATTTGCCACGACTGCGTACGCCAAACCGTCGAACCGGCCTCTCTCCCAGTCAATCTCAGGATGGTTGCTTGCAAATCATGTTTTTCACTAAAGACTCCTGGAACTTGGGCTGAGTTCAAAGATATAGACTCCGCTGTGTCCCACTTTGCAACGAGTTCTGTTGTCTGGAACGATGACGTAGAAAAACCGGAAGTTCAAGTTTCACTGAATAAATTGGACCCTCGCCGATTCCGTGCCAAGGCCACTTGCACAGGGATTTTCCAGACGGTGCCCCTCTCCAGCTCATTGAACTCCGAGATAAATGTTAAATTTCAAGTTTGTCAGAATTGTTCAAGAAAGGCTGGAGGATATTACGAGTCAGTTCTTCAGATCAGAACCAAAAGGAAAGAAATTCTGGATCTTGCGGTGGACTTTTCCTACAATGAGATTGATTCATCACCGTCCGAAATATTTGCCACCGAGGAAGGACCCGTAAGAGGAGGTTTCGATTTTCAATTGTCATCTACCGAGAAGGGCCGCTCATTGGCTAGGGAATTGATGGTCAAATTTGGTGGACAAGTAACAGAGACCAGCAAATTGATTGGCCGGAAGGAGGGACGTGATCTTCTACGCCATACTTTTGGCGTCAGGTTGCCCGATGTAAAGACCGGAGACCATCTTTTTCTGGATGACGCCGTCTGGCGCGTGTTTCGTGTAGATCGGCGTAAGGCCAGCCTCAAGAGTCTGACACCCCCACTTTCCAGCAGGACAGTCGAGATAGAATCTCTGAGGAATGTAGCTTTGCTGGACAATCTTTCCGACGTGCAAATAGTAAGCCACAGGGATCGCGAATATTTATTGCTCGACCCATTCACTTTGCAGACTGCTGAGGCCATTTCTCCTGAAAACTGGGAAAACGGCAAGGTTTTTGCAGTTCGATACGGTAATGACACCTATTTTATCTGGGATTAGGCCTTAAATTCTTCCAGAGTTGCCTGTCCCCTCTGTCTTTCACCATCTATCTGCAAGGGATAACTCTCAGTTATGCATCCCAGGCAAAGGTCCTTCTCCTCCTTGCCAATGCATTTCACCAATCCGGGAATGGATATGTACTCCACGGAGTCAGCCCCAATTTCCCGGGTTATCTCTTCGGTGGTCTTGCTGGGAGCTATGAATTCTTCCCTGCTTGGCATATCAATTCCAAGAAAACAGGGGGAGATTATGGGTGGGCACCCCACTCTGATGTGGACTTCCTTTGCTCCTGCCTCCCTGACCCTTGCCACAATTCTCTTTGAAGTGTTTCCTCTAACGATTGAGTCATCTACCAGGACTACCCTTTTCCCTTCTACAATTTCCCTTATGGGATTCAATTTCTCACTTATTGTGGCCTTTCTCTGTTCGTTTACTGGCTGGATAAAGGATCTGTGCAAGTAACGATTCTTGATTAGGCCTTCTCGGTAAGGCAGTTCGGAAGCCTCGGAGAATCCAAGAGCGCATGCGATACCAGAATCTGGAACGGGAACGACTACGTCGGCCTTTAGAGGTGCCTCATTCCATAGTTCATTCCCAATACTCTGCCGAACCGAATAGGTCAGGATTCCATCTATTTTGGCATCAGGTCTGGCAAAATACACGTATTCGAACATGCAGAATGCCTTGTTTTCCGGACTTGGAACTATATGCGATAGTATTTCCTTATCGCTTATCTTCACAATTTCTCCAGGTTCTACGTCTCGGATTATCTTTCCGCCCATTATTTCAATGGCTGAACTCTCCGAGGCGACTACTTTCCCGCTTTTAATTTCACCAAGGCAGAGAGGTTTTATCCCGAGTGGATCTCTGAATGCATACAGTTCATCCTGATGCAATAAAACGATTGAATAGCTCCCCACCAGTTCTTTCATAGTCAATTGGATAGACTTGATTACAGAGTTATTTTTGGACAGGTTGTTGGCGATCATCCGGACGATAATCTCCGAATCCGTATCTGACATGAAAGCCCATCCAGCATTCTCCTTTTCCAGTCTGAGAACATCCTGATTGGCAACATTTCCGTTATGACCGATGCTTAGTTCCCCTGTGACGGAAGATACGGTCATGGGCTGGGCGTTCTTCATTGAGGAACCTCCCGCTGTTGAGTATCTGACGTGCCCAATTCCTGTCAGTCCGTTCGTGAATTCTTCTCCAAAGTCATTCAGGACCTCAGCCACCAGCCCCATTCCTTTCTGGGTCAGGTGCTCTCCATCATAGATAGTGATTCCTGCCGATTCCTGTCCTCTGTGTTGCAGGGCCCGCAACCCCACCGTCAATGAATTCAGTACAGGCGATTTACTTGCTATACCCAGAACTCCACATGCCTCATTGAGGGGCATCAGTGTGTCTTGGCCCAGCTATATTCACGGCCTCTCGCACTTTTTCCAAAACCGCATGAGGCGCATTTCTTCTTACGCAGATGGTATGCATGCCGTCCACATCTCCGGCAGATAATGTGGGTCTGCTTCTGGCGTTTACCTTGTGCTGCGGTGCCTTTACTCATGGTTTAATCGTGAATTCCCGAGGAGCAGTACTCGGACCGTCCCGGGTGACGCTTCACCTGAATGGGTTATAAAATAATTTCTTCAGCCTAAACCTATGGCAGTATAGTCAAAACCTGCTTTTTCAATCTTTTCTGGATTGAATCCTCGCCTTCCGTCAATGATTACATTCCCGCTCATTCTATCCTTCAACATTTTGAGATTCATATTGGTGTATTCTTTCCATTCGGTCATCAGAATGACGCAATCTGCTTTCTCCACCGCTTCTTCAATGCTATTGGCAGTATTCATGTCAATCACTTCCTTGAAGTTTCTCATGGCCTCTGGATCATGACCCACTACCTCCGCACCCTCATCCATTAATTCCTTTACCACGACTTCACTTCTCGATTCTCTCACATCATCAGTGTCTGGTTTGAATGCAAGGCCCAGAACTGCTATCCTTTTGCCTTTCAGTATTCCTAATCTTTCTTTAGCCATCCGGACAACTACCTTGGGTTGTATCTCATTGACATCCAGTGCTGCCTTCAGAATTTTTGATTCGACCTTAGCAGTTTTCGCAGCCTCTACTAGTGCCTTAACGTCCTTAGGAAAACAGGAACCTCCAAATCCGGCCCCTGCTCTCAGAAATAACGGAGATATGCGACTATCCATTCCCATTCCTTCTGCTACTTCATTGAAGTCGATGCCCCAGGAATTGCACAGGTTGGCCATTTCATTGACAAAAGATATTTTTGTGGCTAGGAACGAATTTGAAGCGTACTTTATGAATTCAGCCGTACGCGGACTGCATTCCAGTTTAGGACATTTCTTCCCCTTGTACAGAGAATTCATTACTTTAAGCGAAAGTGCATCAGCGCTTCCCATGACAATTCGATCCGGCTTTTGCGCATCCCTGATTGCACTTCCTTCTCTAAGAAATTCTGGATTCATGCCCATTCCCAGTTGTTCCCTTTTCCATCCGCTTTTCTTAATTAATATCGGCAATACTACTTCTTCCGTTGTCAAAGGTACAACTGTTGATTTCACAATTACAGTGTGCTCTCTTTCTTTATGTCTTAACGCCCTTCCTATGGATGACGCTGCTGATTTTATGTAGCTCAAATCGATGCTTCCATCTTTTTTTGAAGGTGTGCCAACGCATATGAATGTCACATCGCTACTCAGTATGCCATTCTCAATATTTGTGCTTCCTGTCAGACTGCCGTTTCTGATTCCCTGCTTTATTAATTCCTCTAGTCCAGGTTCGAAGATTGGTGACTTTCCCTGATTCAGTTCTTCTATTTTTGCCTCCAGAATATCTAGACACGTAACCTGATTTCCCGTTTCGGCCAGCGTTGCACCGGTGACCAGTCCTACGTATCCGGTCCCCATGACACTAATCTTCATATTCGGCCTTAGGAGACCTACATAAAAGACCCTCCTATAGCGATGCCGTGGTAGGTAATCTAGTCGTCAAGAAACGGCGACCAATAAATAAAAAAGAGGCTAGAAGGATTAAGCAGGGTCTGTTGAAAACCCATGACCTCGACCTCCCTATTTCTGCAGGCAATTATGAACTAGCCTCATCTGAGAATTTTGATGTGGTTATTCAGTATGGGCACATTATTGCCCTGATTCTGGATGACACCGTTCTCCACCTGTCTGTCAGAGGATTGTTGTCCCATACGCCTCAAACAGGATGGATACAGGTAGATATGGGGGCAGTACCCTTTCTTTGCAATGGGGCTAATGCAATGTCTGCAGGTATCAACGATGCTAGTCCGGAGGTGGTTGAAGGACAATATGTGTGGATCCGTGAGGAGAACCATCACAAACCCCTAGCAATAGGAAAGGCCATTCTAAGCAGTGCGGACATGCTCAGTTCTGACAGAGGTAAGGCAGTCCAGGCACTTCATTATATAGGTGACAAGGTTTGGGAGTATGGGGTAAAGGACTGAAGGTTAATATATTACATAGGACCAACTTGGTGAAAGAGCAATGAGGCGAGCGCTACTATTCCTGTTTTTCGCAATTTTATTATCGTTGTATCCACAGGAAGGAAATGCCAGTGGCGAGACGTTTGTTCCAGTTGATTTATACATATATGGCGAACCAGATGGCCAGTTAGAAATTGATGTTCCGTCTTCTTCAAACGTGGAATCAGTGGTCATAGGTGATGGTGAACAATCTGCCGGTATCACTCAGGAAGTGGGCCGATGGGCCACCTCTTCGCTTTATGTTTCGTCCAATATCTCAGGAGATTGGTCAGGCAAGGCCTGGATTTCCTCGAATCGTGATGCCACTGTAACGCTTACTTACACGCTAATTCAAGATGATGAGAATCTGAACACGCTTACCGTGGAGGGGGATGTCGGAGCCGGTGAAACGGTTGCAATAGGGGGCGAAGATGACTTTTCACTGACAGGTATTGGTGATTCACCCCTCACTCTCTTGATTGAGAGTAGCTGGACTGCCCAACCGGGCACCCCCCCGCCTCCACCTAGTGAAGGAAATACCACAATAACGCTGGAATACGGTTCTGGTTCACGTGATACTGGTCTCAACATTCCCATTAGCCACGTGGTAATCACGGAAGGAAGCCCGCCGAATACTAACGAGGGTCAGAGTCAGGTTATGGTATATCTTCACGTTTTCGACGTGTTTGGCGTGGATGATATTTTGTCTACAGAGGAAGGAGATTACAATATGCGCATGGGCCCTGTCGATGGAGAATCTCCTTGGGCATCTGTTGTGGACAAAGTCACCGATCGTGGCGATTATGTCGAAGTTCAGTTTTTGTGGTCGTATGAAGGACACAGTTTACCTACTGGCGATGATGGCTGGAACGAGTATCAAATTGAGGCTGGAGTAATCGACAAGCTTAGCGATATCGAGTGGTCTGCCAATTTACGGACAAATATTTACATTGAACCAAAACCCGATATAGAAATCGACCCCATCACTAGTACTTCTAAACCGGTTGAATTCGGTAAATCTGCCGTTTACACCCTTTCAGTACAGAATACGGGTTCCGGATCCTCCGGGTTCACTATCACTCTTGACAACGATCTTGGATGGGATGTAGTTAGCGACACTTCTGATCTGGATTTGGATGCAGGCGAAAGCAAAAATATCAAAGTGACAGTTACACCTCCTGACGGCGTATCAGATAATACTGAATCACGTACCGAGCTTCAAGTTACAGGTACTTCACCTTATTCGGATATTTATGACAGCATATACCTCTTTACAACAGCAGAAGAACCAGACCCTGAGTGGGATTTCTCGATAGCCGTCAGCAAGGACGGAAATGAGAATTACGATTTCTCATGTGGTTGTTTTATAATCAACGATCGTGAAGAAATTGAAATAATGCTAATCTTGACCAATGATGGCAATCGGCAGAATAATTACAATATAGAGGCCATATCTGAAGAAAGTCCAGATCCGTTCAGTTTAGCTTTTAATCCGAGTTTTGTGTCCTCTTTACAGCCGGGGCAAAGTATCGATTTGACACTTACCTTGAAACCACGCGACGATTACAGTGGCAGATCTACCTATTTAGTAGTCGAAGCAGTTTCATCAGGCGATGGCAAAATAGAAGAATCGGAGCCAATTTCTATTGTTCTGGAACAGAGTGGGAATGTTGCCATGTCCGTCTCCAGTCCACTCAATGCACCCGTAGGTGGAACGATAGTCCATTCCTTCCAGATTACCAATGCAAATAACGAAGAAGCCAAGAGGGTTTATTTGGTCGTGTCCGGCATAGATCCTGACGACAAGTTAGCTGAGGGGTGGGTGACTTTTGAAGATAAGGATGAGAAGCGTATAGCTTATGGCTCTTTTCTAACTATCTTGCCGGAACAGACCACGGTCGTAACACTTAGGGTCAATATACCCTCCAGCGCGAGCGTAGGATCCTATAATATGGAAATATGGATGTCTAATGATCAGAACCAGCGCATATCTGACAAATCTTCTCTTGATTTCGTTGCAACTGAAGCGATAGCAACTGAAGAGTCGAATTTTCTTCTTTATGGCTCCATAGCTCTGGTCTTTGGGGGCGTCCTGGTCTATGGATATCGCAACTTCTTCACAGATGCTGGTTTTGAGGATGATTATGATGATGACTTTGATGAGTTAGAAGAAATTCCTGAGATTATTCAGACCCCTACTGTACCTGAGGTCCAATCTTTTGAGGCACCACCTCCCATCGTAGCCGAAGTTCCCGAACTAGTTGCTGAACCTGTATCCAAGGTTCGCAAGAAGTGGTTTGGATTGTTTGGAGGGGGCGAACCGCAAGTTCCAGATCCTGCAACCCCACCAGCGATTGCCGAACCAGTAATTGCCCAACCGATGGCGATCGAACCGGCAGTGGTTCAACCCATTCCGGCCGAGCCCATCGTAGCCCAGCCCATTCCGGCCGAGCCCATCGTAGCCCAGCCCATTCCGGCCGAGCCCATCGTAG
>CAZXZT010000035.1:0-7633 GCA_964645695.1 uncultured archaeon | reverse complement strand
CATGATGCGTCCTCTTTTCGTATGGGAACTGGATTATTTAAGATGTCTTTCTTTTCAGTTCTTGTTCATGGCAATCGGTTGATTGTTAGCATCCACGGCAACCATCACTGCACGCGCCTGTGTGACTGGAAGAAAGTCGTCGTCTTCAGCGAATTGACGCTGAGCGTAAACATGGACATCTATGGTGACCGAAGTACGGCCCAATTTGTGTGTTTTAGTATAGTACGAAACTACATCTCCGACAAACACCGGTTGTTTGAACTCAATCTCGTCCATAGCAACAGTGACCACAGCACCTTTGTGATGTTTGTGAGCCTCGATAGCGGCCGCCTGATCTATCTGGCTCAGAATCACTCCACCAAAAATAGTACCCAATGCGTTCGTGTCCTTAGGCATCGCTAACTGTCTGAGCGTGGGAATCGATGTAAGTGGTGAGAACTCATCTACCATGCTCTTGGAAAGGAAACCCGTATTAAGTCAAACGCGTCGGCCATGCGAATGAAAATAATCTGCCATGGCGGTGCAGGTCACACACCAAAAGTCCAGGATGGTGTCGATAAGGCTGCCGAGAAGGGATGGGCCGTTCTGAAAGAAACCGATAACGCTCTGGAAACTGCAATTGCAACGGTTATGGTCATGGAAGACGATTTCAGATTCAACGCTGGTACCGGGAGTTGCCTACGTGATGACGGTAGCGTCCAGAACGATTCGGCAGTAGCGACCAGTGATGGAAGAATAGGGGCCATAGCAAACCTTCGGGATTTCAAGAATCCAGTACTGATTGCCAGAGAATTGCTGGACGAATTTCCAATCATGATGGCCGGAGAAGGTGCTATTGAATTCGCCTTGAAAAGAGGCTATAAACAGACCAAGGTCAAGGGATCCGAGAAAGGATGGACCGGGGACACGGTGGGAGCAGTTGCTCAGTCCTCAGAAGGTGATATTGCCGTAGCATCGTCTACTGGAGGAGTAAGAGGACGTCCTGTAGGCAGAGTGGGAGACACGCCACTATGGGGATCCGGGTTCTACTGCGATGAAAATATCGGCATTGTGGCAACTGGTGTTGGTGAAGCAATCACAGAGAAACTTCTATCCTACAGGGTAGCCCAACATAGTAACGATCTGGAAGAAGCAATGAAATGGGGTGTCCAGCTATTGCCCGAAGATACGGGAGTAGGACTAATCGGATTGAACAGACACGGAAAGATACATGGTTGCTCGAATACTAGCATGCCATTCAGCATCATAGAGTAATAAACAAACTATATAATCTGCATTACCTCCGCAGGACGGGCGATCAAGTGGACGTCAGTCAAGAAAAGCTTCTGAGCATAGCGATTGTAGTGCTATTGGCAATCTCGGGCATTGCGTCAATTGTTTATTACAGAGAAAATTATTATGGTGATTCAAGCAACAACATGAATGTCTGGGTAGATCCTGTGACCGAAATCACGGGACCAGGGAACCATAGCCACAACAACATGAGCGAACATTTCCTGATGACAAACAACATGACACTGATTGACTACCACAACCTCAACTGCGACGGACAATTGAAACCTGAAACGGACCCGGAAAATGGATGGATAGGGCGCCCTTGTAGTAGCAATTTCAAAAACACTGCACCGACACCGGGCGATAACTCAGAAGTAATAATTGAAGGCGATTTTCCAGACTGTGTAGAAGGGTGCTATGCGTATGTAGCCGCGTACAACCAATTCCATATCCTAGACATCAGGGAACCGAACAATGTCCAACTGATGTCTACCTATTACGCTGATATAGCTCGTATCATCGACATCAAAGTAACTCAGGATAACAATTGGGTCCTCATTAATCATGAACTGACCAACAACGAACTGGACCCCATACCGACCGGGAGCGAACTGAACTCGGGCATGAATCGACTGGATTTGATCGACGTCAGTGACAAGAACTATCCTGTCAAACGTGCCGAATGGAACAATCCGCCAGCGGGTTTCCACAATCAAGACGTTCACGTTTATTGTGACTGGGATAACGCACCACCGACCCAGCAGGATGAATGCCACGTCTTCCTTTTCGGAGCCGATCCCTACCCAGAGATTATTGCTGGAGGGGTTGGTTACAAGGGCACCCAGATTTTCTGGGCACCTGACTTCGGCAGTATCAGTCCTCTGGAAGGAGAGAATGAATCTTCAAGACCTATTGAGCGTCATGGAGGCTACACTCCAGATCCGGCCACAACATGTGGAGGGACGGTCTTCAACCATGATAACGTTATCCACCGCCATCCGATTACTGGAGAACTTCTGCTCTATGCTGCATACTGGGATGCCGGACTGAGAATATTGGATGTTAGCAGTCCACCGGCTGTACCTGATCCACTCGGTCTGTCATGGCCACAGAACAACGAGGTGGGAAGATGGATGGGGTGCTCGTCAGCAAATGATGGATGGTACGGCCCAGATGGCGGTGGTCATGCCGGAATGAGTGCTGAAGAGTGGACAAGTCCACCTGACGGAAATGGCAACATCCACTACGTGATTCCCTACGATCATCTTGTCTGTGAAGGTATCTACGCTGGCACCCCAGAACCATGGCCTGCCAAATGCGGAACTGGCTATGAGGATCCGAACTACGGAATCAACTGGCGACACTACACACTGATCGCTCCAGAATATGGTAGCAACGCTAACCACACTGGCTGGGTCTGGACGATTGACACAACAGACCCCGCCCAACCTTTTCTGGTATCAAAATGGCGTCTGCCCGGTACCAGCACCAAGGTCGATGAGAATGGCAACGTAACCACGCATCCGCAACACTACATTCCTGGTGGCTATATCTTCAGCCCACACAACGGTGACACTGGACTCGGAGGTAACGTCTACTGGGCTCACTACCACGCAGGTGCATGGGTTACTGACCACGGCGGTATCTGGGGATCAATTGAATGGGAGAACGGCGTCCCCGAACCGGAACGTGGCTGGCAGGCGATCACTACTCTCGGTACAACCCATTCACGCGCTTACTATCTGGCACACGGTCCCGACTGGATTGACGAACCAGCCACTGAACTGGCCTACGATCTGGCCGATTGCTGGGCTTCATGCATGATTCCGTTCAACTGGGGTCTGCAATACGACCCGCGCGGATATATCATAATCTCCGAGATGGTAAGTGGGCTCTATGTAATCCAGTATGACGGAGATAAACGGGCTGATTACCTCTTTCCACCATTGTACGATCAACAAACTTGAGCTTTTTGATAATAAGTACCAGTCTGCGCCCTGGTAGTAGAAGCAGATTGATGGCAAAACATCTGCAAGACTCTTTTATAAACGATATAGAATTCTTTGATCTCCAGGAGAATCCTTTACCAATGTGCGATGGGGATGATTGCTATGATCTGCCCGAGGTTCTTGAATTCAGAGAAAAAGTGAAAAATGCAAAAGGGATTGTAATGGCCATTCCGGTCTACAACTTCAATGCGAGTTCTGGAGCAAAGAATATCGTTGAACTAGGAGGTAGAATGCTCTACGACAAGGTATTCGGATTTCTGTGTGCCGCTGGTGGGAGAAACAGCTACATGTCGATAATGTCTCTCGCAAATTCACTGATGCTTGATTTCAGATGCTATGTCATTCCCAAATTCGTTTATGCTACCAAAAATGACTTTGAGGCAGACGAACTTGTGAATCCGGACATAAAAAGTAGAATCAAAGAGCTTGGTTCTGAACTCGCAAGAGTCTCTAGTGCTTTAAGCAAGGATTAAATCACCGTCTTCTCTACAAAATTGTGAATTCCATAATTCTAGTTGTTGGTGCCCGCCCAAATTTCATGAAGATGGCACCTCTATACGATGAATTGAAATCAAGGGAATTACCGGTTCTCTTGCTTCACACTGGACAGCATTATGATGAGAATATGAGCAAAATATTTTTTGAAGAACTGGAAATGCCAGAACCTGATGTTTATCTGGGGGTTGGATCTGGTAGCCATGCCGAACAGACTGCAAAAATAATGCTAGATTTCGAGAAAGTGTGTGAGGAAAGAAATCCTTCCATGGTAATCGTTGCAGGCGATGTCAATTCGACTATTGCTTGCGCTTTGGTTGCGACCAAACTTTTGATTCCTGTGGCTCATGTGGAGGCAGGACTAAGATCGTTCGATATGAGTATGCCAGAGGAGATCAACCGTATACTGACAGACAGGATATCTAACTTACTTTTCACTCCATCTCCAGATGCGGACCTGAATCTCGCTAATGAAGGTGTGAAAGCCGAAAACATCTGGATGGTTGGCAATATCATGATTGATAGTCTATTGAATCAAGCCAGAAAAGCTGAGAAGAGTGATGTGCATGCCAAACTGAAAATTTCCAATGATAATTATGCCCTTATTACCTTGCACAGGCCCTCAAATGTAGATGATGAAAAGACCTTTTCAGGAATCATGGACGCACTAGAAATAATTGGTAAAGATATACCAATCGTCTTTCCGGCCCATCCCAGAACCACAAAAATGATTGACAAGTTCGGATTTGAAAACCGAATAAACCAGATTCCAAATTTCAAGATGACGAAACCACTAGGATATCTTGATTTTCTAGCTCTGATGAGAAATGCTAAAGTGGTCCTTACTGATTCTGGAGGGCTTCAGGAAGAAACAACAGCTTTAGGGATACCATGCTTAACTATAAGAGAAAATACTGAACGACCAATAACAGTTGAACAAGGTACAAACGTGGTGGTCGGGAATTCTTCTTATAATATAGTTGAAGAATGGAATAATGTTTCAAACACCGGGGGAAAGAAAGGAAGGATTCCTAAGATGTGGGATGGAAAGACCGCAGAAAGGATCGGAGATGTGATAGTCGAATATTTTGACAAAAACTAACGTTCTCCAAAAATCGAGGTTCCCACACGTATGTGTGTGGCGCCTTCAGATATGGCTTCAACAAAATCACCAGACATTCCCATAGACAAAAACGGTAATTCGATCCCTATATTTTCTTGCAAATTATCTCTTAGCAACCTGAGCTGGATAAAATAAGGACTAGCTGGCTCTTGAAAAGGAGGTATGGACATCAAACCCTTAACACAGATATTAGGCAAAGCAGAGGCTTCCTTAACCAGTGTGCCGAGATTCTCCATTTCTGTTCCAGACTTGGACAATTCACCACCCTGATTGACCTGAATAAGCACATCCTGATGAACCTTCTCTTCAGAAGATACAAAATCTATCTTTTTGGCCAGTTTTATAGAATCGACTGAATGTATCAGATGAGCTCTCCCGACTATTTTCCGAACTTTCCGGGTGGGTAATCTTCCTATGAAATGATAATTCAGTCCTTGGGGATGATAGTATCTTTGCTTGTCCAAGAAATCCTCGACATAATTCTCCCCAATATCAGTCAAACCGGCCTCGAAGGCCTCCTTTATCATTTCCAGAGGCTTTGTCTTGGTGACCCCAATCAGAGTTATCTCGGAAGGTGAACGTCCGGAATCGGTTGCGGCTTTTGAAATCTGTCTGGAGATTGAACCCAGATTCTTTACTATCATATAATACTCTCCAAGGAGACCTGACCTGACAAAATCAGCAAGCCTATCAGGATCGGCTGGTGCATGACATAGATTATCAATGTATTTCGTCCAAACCACAGCCACTTTTCAGGCCACTGAATTTCGGTCAGTGGCTTACCTTCCGGATAGAGTCTGCTTGCAAGCGCTAAACTGATGAAGAATACACCCAGCCACGGTTTCAGTGGAAAATAATCTACTGCGAAGAAGCCAGTCTCACTCAAACCAAGCCATACCAGATTGGAATTTGTAGACAGTGGAATTACTAGAAGGATTAGGCCTATTCCAAGTGCAAATTCAGGCTTGCGTGCTACTGGAAAAGCCACTATGCTGGCTAATGCCAGCAAATGCAGTACTCCAAAGCGAACATATGCTGATGGTTCAAATATATACGTTATAATCGTAATCGCAAAAGCCCAGAAGATCAAACGCTTGGTCCTGTCAAAGGTTTTTGCAAAATCATATTCTAGCCTATGTGCCATAAAATATGATACGCCGGATATTCCAACAAATAATGAAGCAGTTATCCTGGCAAGCCACCACCACTGATCTCCTCTCTCGACATCCATAATCTCGAAATGATTGAGATCGGTCACAAAATTAGAGACCAGCATCATGACCAGGGCAGTAGCTCTGAGTGAATCCAGCTCGTCTATTCTCAATTCAGGATCCTGCGACAATCTTGATTATATCGCCGTCTTGCAGTTCGTAATCCTTGCCAATTACCCGCTTGGTTCGGCAGTCGATAGCACGTATGAAACTGTCACCGATGTCCGTATGGACCTTGTAGGCAAGATCGTGGGCCGTAGATTGACGTGGGACAAGATAGGCATCCGGCAGTACCTGACCCTGACTGTCAGTAAAATGAGTCTCATCCTCGACCGGAAAAACTGCGATAAGATCCAATTTTTCAAGAACGGTCTTCTCAATGCAATCCTGAACCCCTGTTGAGCCATGTGCCTGCAAAAACTCACGGAGAGTTCCGAGAGCTTGCTTCTGCCCATCATTCAGCTGGGTTTCATCATTCACGACAAAATCGGAATCGCCGGAACTATACGATATCAAGCCAGACTTGGTGGCATTCTTTAACGCTAATTCGTAGTCAGCGGTAGTTATTATCGCGGACATTTTTTCCAGTTTTTCAATGTTCTCCTCGGAGGAGATATCTGCCTTATTGGCTGCAATCACGATAGGTTTGCCAATATCCTGTAAATGACGTGCCAGAGTCAGACCCTCTTCAGAACCCCATTTCATGACCGGTTTGGAAATCTTGGCTTTTCGCAGGGACAGGATTACTTGCTCTCTGGTGAATTTCAGACCTGTCAGCCTTTCGGACAGGAAATCCTCTATCTTCTCACCGGATTCGACCGCACGGGCACTCCGGGACCAGTTGCGGACGACGATCTCGCCAATCCAGTGATGCAATTCGTCTTCCAGAAATTTTACTTCATCCAAGGGATTTGCGCCTTCAACCACATTACCTTCCAGATCGGTCTTTCCCGAACAATCAACCACCTGGATCAAGGCATCAGCCTGACGCAAATCATCAAGGAACTTATTGCCCATTCCCTTGCCCTCGTGTGCACCAGGTACCAGACCTGCAACATCGATGACTTCTATCGGAATGAAGCGAATTCCACCTATTGAAAGCGAATTATTGGGATTGGAGACCAACCCCAATTCCTTGCTAGGGCATGGTTTCCGGACATGGGCGATTCCGACATTCTTGTCTATTGTGGTAAATGGATAGTTGCCGATCTGTGCTGTGGCAGACGTAGTGGCGGTGAAAAATGTTGATTTACCGGCATTCGGTTTTCCGACTAAACCTATCTTCATCAGAATCCGCCGACTGTTGGACCGAAACTTCCGCCCTTAGGTGGTCCCTTACGCTTTCTTGTTTTTTTTTCCTCTTTTTCAGGCTCTGCCTCTGGTTCAGATTCGGGTTCAGGTTCGGGCTCTGTAACCGTTTCAGAAACTTGAACGCCTTCTTCCTGCTTGAACAATTCCAATTTTTCTGACGCTGATAGTTCAGAGGATACTTCTTCAGGTTCTTCTTCAATCTCTTGCTC
>CAZXZT010000034.1:0-7943 GCA_964645695.1 uncultured archaeon | reverse complement strand
GACTTGTAATCAGCAGGCCGAGGGTTCAAATCCCTCCGGTGGCTCCACCCATTTATTCTTATTTAGCCTCACTCCTGAGGTTCTACCCCGAGGCCAAGTCACAAGACATGTTGCAAAGTACTTCGATTAAAATTGATTCTTGGAAACCCGTGAAACTTCTGGCACGCCAATCCGTCGAAGACAAGATAATATCTCTCTCCTGCGATTTAAAAGGCGATGTTGCAACGACAATTTCGAAGTCTTCACTCAACATTTTTACTAATCGAGAACTGTTAGATAACGTACCTTTGAAGGGTGGCAAAGTTGTCCACATATCTGGTGACGCCGAGCAGATATTGGTTTTGAGTTCAGATGCATTGCTCTGTTATGATTCTTGGGGACAAATTAAGTGGAAATACAGTGAAATAAATACAGGTAGCCAGTTTTGTGCAACTTCCGATGGAAATAGAATTGCAATATCCAGATCTAATTCCTTGAAATTACTCAGTCATTTCGGTGAAGCTGTTGGCGACTCAATGTTTGAAGATAAAATACTAAAATTTACGTTTGCACCTAGCAAAGCATTGGTCGTTTCGACAATGTCTGGTCTTTTTCTAATTGAAAATAGCGGTGAAATCGTCGAATTAAGTTCAAATTTCGTTGCATCTGACATTTCCTGTTCTTCGGACTATATTATTGCTAATTCAGAGAACACGATGATTGCCTTTTCGTATACTGGAACCGAATTATGGAGAAAGGAAGAGACAGCTGTTTCGAATGTCTCGTTTTCAAACGATGGCGTCAAACATGTTTTCCTGATGGATTCTAAAATTCTTGTTTGCCAGGATCGTAACGGTAACGAGATTTGGACCTACCGTTCAAGAGAGGAACTTCAAGGTGCCTATGTCCTTGAATCTGGCAATATGGTTGGTATATATTCTAACAACGTATTTCACATAATTGATTCCCAGGGACAGCAAGCCTGGTCCTACCAAGCCAGAGAAAAGATCGTGGGCTTTTCTTTTTCGAACCATGGTGGTGATGTAATAGTCGTATCTGACAGTAAAATCCATTGGTTTCAGAACGAAGGGTTCCTGAGGGCAAGTGTTGATGCTGAATTAGATAAAGCTGAAAAGCTATTCGACAAAGTTTCCGTCTACCATAGCAGTCTAGAACAGCTACGATATGATATAGAAAAAGCAAGATCACTCAAATCAGAAAGATTCGGATTAGTAAAAGATTCTTTTCAAATCATCAATACGGTAAACACGCGTCTTGCGTCTCTTCATCAGCGTCATGTGGGCTATTTGGACACCCTTCCTTCTTTCATGGAACACTTGGGTCTTCGGGGTGCCCAGACCGATGAAATGATACCTTTGTTGTATGCATATTATTCATTGCATAGTGATTTGAATGATGTTTCATCATTAGATTCATTACTAGAACGAGCCAAATTTCTTCTGAGTAAACTTAACAGGCTTAAAATTTCTTCAAATTCCAAACCTGAAAAAAGGGACGACAGTTCAACTGAAGGTCATTTCTTAAAAGAGGCTAAGCTCGGTATTTCTGACGAGATCACGAATGTTGAAGGACTGATAATGAGTAGCAAAAAGGATGTTAAGTCCTTGGAATCCAATGTAAAAGATTTGGTAATTGAATGGTTGGAAACTGGCGAATTGGATCTCCGACCTCGTGATTTTGTGGAAACATACCAAAAAAGTGAGGAAATCCGTGGAGAAAAACGCGAACTGATCCTAAACAAAATTGAGAATTATATGGCTTTCGTGGATTATTCCGAAAAGCATGAACACCTGGTTTTGGAATCTCTGAATTTTACCTGCAGTAGTAAAGTGAACCTTAATCTTACCATCAAAAACAAGTCAAAGGTACCCGTCAACAATTTGTTCTTTAGAATTAGAGTGGAAGGTCCCGGTCTTAATCTGGATGAGCCTATATCTGGTGTCATAAGGTTGAATCATCTGCAAGTTGGTGAGACCTATTCTCCAGTTTTTCGTTTTGAACCCATCAACCGCGTATTTACCAGAGTCGTCATGGTAGTTCAATATTTAGACGAGGCAGGTAGAGGATATACGTCTTGGTTGGGCGAAGTCGATGCTAATTTTTTAGGTTGTTACGTTAGGCCCTTTGAAATTGATGAGGATAAACATGGGGACTTGCGTTTGGAGTACAAGGATCACACTTCGCATAATGCCATAAATATTGAAGGTCTTACAATAAATAAAATAACGCATATATCAAAGAAATTACCGGGAATGCACTTGTGCAGTTTTAAGGAGGAAAGTTCGCGTTCCATAATTTATCATTCAGCCAGATCTAGCTTGGACGATTCGAATTATCTGTCAATGATTTTTTTGAGAACAGTCGGGGGCGAAGAGTCATTGCGCAGTGCTCTCGAACTGATCTGCCACGCGCCAAATATAGAAAAATCATCAGAATTGAGGGATGAACTTATGTCCTATCTTAAAAATAAACTCCTTGAATCGAAGGGTCGCTTAGTTTAGTATTCGCGCCATTTGTGTTTACACTTTGTACACTGGTAAATTCTGGTTGCCGGTTCGTCGGCAGCCCTCGTCTGCCGGATTATCCATGTGGCCTCGTTGTTTTTGCATTTTTCACAAATTATTTTAGTAGTTGGTAAAGTCCCTTCTATCCCTTCAGTTACCACAATTTCACGATCAACTCTTTTTCTGGTAGTTATATTCTCTTCTTTTCCTTTTGGTTCATTGTGGCCACAGTCCGGTCTTTTACATTCCATTTGGTCAGTCTTTCTATTCAACTTCATCAAGGCTTTACATTTTGGACACAATAGCATATTATTCCTCTAACTTACGTTTTCAACGAGTTCCGTCGCTTGATTTATAGTTGTTTGGCTCACGCCAAAAGCAATACAAATTATAGTTTGGAATCCATCCTGAATTTGCCCGTTATTTTGTGTCCAGAAAATCGTTTTGACTTGCAAGATCTCTCCCACGCCTAGCGACCCGAAGAAAGTAGCCGTTTCTGTGACTCTTGCGTCCCATTTATAGATGACCACATTGTGGGGTAATTTGCCATTATCTTCGTTTAGTACAGCCCCATTCCCAACGAGCGTTAGTCCTTCTTCTCCCGCTTTTTCTTTTATCTTTTCAACTACAACACCTTCAATTTGACTCTCCAGATTTGCTAAAGAACTTATAGAAATGACAACCAGTCTGCCGGAGCTTCCATCTGTGGTTTCATAAGTGAGACTTGATATTTTGAAATGTCCGTTGAATTCTTTAGTAAGTCTCTGATCAAAGGGACCGTTCCATATTCCTGTCGCCAGATATAATGAATTTTCTCCGACATCAGCGGTCTTATACTCAATTAGTGTTGGACCGACTATCAGTAGGCTCAGAAGGGCCACCAGAATAAGAGAGAAAAACCTCTTGAGCCATCGCCTCTTTCCCTCTTTTTCCCATCCTCCAACGCGCAATTCCGGCTCTTCCATGTATTCTCTATTCAGTCTTCCGTAATAAGAACTGCTTCAACTGGGCAAACAGATTCGCACGCGCGACATATGATACACTCTTCTTCGCGTATCATTATAGCTTTTTTATCAGATTCAGGATGATTGGGTGTATCAATCCATTCAAATACTTCAACAGGGCAAGCATCTATGCAAGCCCCATCAGCTATACAAAGGTCAAAGTCGACACCGACTATAGTTCCCCAGACACCGAGCTTATCGCTACCAATCCCTTCGTAAGCGTTCTGGTCTTTTGCCCAGATTTGAATGGGCTGGTTCTCTCCGTCATGGGTTGCAACTTTTTCATACTCTGCCAAATAGTTTTCATCTATTGCCATGCCACTCGGTTGTCACTTAACATCCTACTTAATAATGTTTCTTGCAATGAACACAAATTAATTAAATGACCCCTAAAAATTCATGTTTGATGGGCGAAGTCGCACTGAGATATAGATTAATGCCTGAATCTCCTGATTCGGACACGGATTCGATAGTTGGAGATATACCTGGTGTTTTACCAAATGATGCAAATCTCGGTGCGCATGAGATCCAACCCTTTGCTTTTGGTTTGAAGGCGATTGTGATTGTGATAATGGGCATAGACAGAGATGGTTTTGCAACTGAGGTAGAGACTGGCCTCAACAGTTTAACAGACGTCCAGACGGTTGTTCTGGAAGAGCAGTCACTAGTTTAGAACTTTTTTTCTAAAACACCAAGGATATAAATCACTCCTTCATGGAGGTTTGATTATGGCCACTAAAGAACCTATATCTTACATGACAACTAGGTTGACTCTAGGTACCTTTCTCCGTATTATGTTTCGGCCCAGGTACCTTGACAGAGCCAAAATTCCAGTTGATGGCCCTTTGATTATCGCCGCCAATCACCTTTCCCATATCGATCCTGCTTTCATAATGACTGCAGTAAAAAGACCGATTTCCTATATGTCCAAAAAAGAGCATTTTGAGGGAGCCGTTAGACGCTTGGTCTTCAAACGGGTTGGAGTACTCTCCGTTGATCGTGAAGCTGGAGGTAAGGGGGCACTTGATAGTGCAATTCAGGTATTGAAAGAAGGAGGAGCAATTGGTATTTTTCCAGAGGGGACACGGTCAAGAGATGGAAAAATGGGCAAGGGCAAGACGGGCGTAGCTCGTTTGGCAGCCACTACTGGGGCTGCAGTCGTTCCGGTTGCCATCCGTCAGACAGATGAGGTTTGGCCTATTGCGAAACGAATGCCCCGTCCTTGGAGAAAATTCTATTACAAATTTGGAGATCCGTTGTATTTTGGAAGTCCCAATGCAAATTCTGAGAATCTCCGAAAATTCACGGATGATGTAATGGATAGTATAGTTTCTTTGTCAAAAGAATGCGAGGAGTACTGGGAGTCCAAAAGAGTTTCAGTCCGATTGCGAAATTGGACTGAAAAAACCCGTTCTGGCGTCCGTCATCGAATAGAGTCATGGCGCAAGAATCGAAACGTTCCGTTGCTTTCTAGGATAAGAAAATAGTCACAGTCATCTAAGCCCTCTCCAAACATTTTAGTCTGACGTCCCCGTCCCTGAGCTCCAATCTAATCCTATCTCCCATATTGATCGCTTGGCAGGGATCATGTTCGAATGAGTGGGCGTACGGAACTCCAAGAATACTACAGGCAGGGATAGTCTGTTGATCCAAATCAGTGTTGATTATCGCTTTTGGACCATTTCCGTTGTAAAATAACCCGAGCAGAACGTATGGTGCTACGGTGGAACCGCTCCCTTTCGGAAAGATCAGAATCTTGCCCGCCATTGATTCACCGTTTATGGGATGTCCCTCCTCTTCAATGGTTCCGGTTTCACGGTTAACAAAACCCAGAAAGGTTATTGGAATATCAGTAACCAAGGCCTCCCCTTCTGTACTCCATTCTTTCTGTGATTGTAGCCCCTGTCCTAACATTTCTAAATCTCCCTTCTGACGAGTTTTGACAGATATCCGTTCTTCTAACCTGTTCACAGTTTTTCGTCCATTTCGTTTTTTATTTGCCAGGTCGGGTTTTACAGCATGTTCGATACAATCAGCCAATTTCATAACCGAGGTATTAATGGAATTAAGCCCCGATTTCAAGTAGTGTTCCGCTTTCATTGAATTGGTCAGTATGTGTTTGATCTTTGAATGATTGTAGTGAACTACTTCGGGACAGGTTTCTCGAAGAACAAGACCTCCAGCATCTTCCACAATTTTGACTAATCCTTCTTGTTTAGCCTTTGCAAAGTTTTCTGACGAGGTGAACACCCACAACCGTCCTTTTGGAAGCTCTTTTCCTTCAACCAATTCTGCGGTCCTTTGGATCTCTTTGTATGAGGCCTGGGGGCATCCTATAGTCACTAAATCAACCTTGTCTCTGGGCGCTAGTTCCGAATACCGTTTTCTAAGGTCCGAAGCTTTGAATATTATGTCAGCATTGGAATTCGAGTTCTGTGGACTGTCAGTGAAACCGTCAACAAAGAGCATTGGGCAACCATAATTTGCAGCAGACGCCGTTAAGGCTTTTCTGCATTCTCCATTCAAATTCTTGACCCCAAATATTATGGGAATCAGTCCGTATTTCATTTTCCATTGAGGGCGGATTTGTTTCCCAATCCAGTCACCCAGTATTGAATAATCTACAGGTTCTTCTAAATCACAATCTACAGTCACTTTCAGGTTTGGGATGCGATTTTCATCCAGAAGGAGCCCGTATTCAGGTGTGAAACCACATATTGCTGTTGAAATCGCTGACAATCCTGACTCTCTGTTTGTTCTTAGTTTTGTGTATGAATTGGCGAAACAAACAGCGTTTGATTCCGCCCAGGAGGCATTCCCTTCAATGTTCAGATTATCATAAGGCGTACAAGACAAGGTCAGTTTTATCCCTAAACTTTCATAGGCATCCAGTATGATTTGTTGTTTTTCGACATAGTCCTTTACAGGTATGTCCATTTCTTCGAATCTAGTTCTGTCACATCCGGCTGCATTCAGGGTCGTTTCAACCGCAGTCTTTGAATCCCCGTCGGCTGTCAGGTCCTTCAGAAATCTAAGCAATCCTTTCCCTCCCGTCAGAGGAGATACTCCAGATACATGGGCTGAGGCTACAGGTATGAGTCTTTTTGCACCAGCGGCCTTACCCAGGTCAAACAGTAATCTCATGGCTTTTTGTTTGGTGGAACCCTGTTTCCCCTTCAGCATATCGTTCTGTTCGGAGGTTATTATCATTTAATCTATATATTCTTCCAGATTCACCTGCATTCCCGGTTTTGTTTTGCTGAAGTCGCTCCGTTCTCGATTAAGAGGTATAGTACAATCAAATCCAACTTTGACGGTTTTTCTTGTCTCTGGGTCTGCACTTGGATCCAGAGACGAACCTTTGACTCCTGTTTTGATAACTAAATCCCTGTCGGCTTGAAAACGTGTAGCCATTGCCCATTCCACGGCTTGGGGATTCGTAACATCGATATCATCATCTACAATCCAAACGTGTTTCATGGAGGCGTGACCGTTAAAAGCAGCTTCAATAGCCTTCCTTCCATCATCTTCACTTTTCTTTTTGATAGACACTGAACCATGTAACCACGAGCCTCCACCATGTGACATGAAAACGTCATGACATTCAACGACCTTGTTGACCGAATTGAATATGGTTGGTTCACGTGGCATCCCCATCAAGACCTTGTGTTCTGGACCACTAGGTAGTAGTGCATGGAATACAGAATCATCTCTGATGAAAATACGCTTAATTCTAGCCACTGGCTGCTTGCGTATTATATCTGGTGTCTCGGTCAGGTCGACAAATGGTCCCTCATCATGCATTTCTCCAGTAAATTCACATATCATTACTACTTCAGACTGAGGAATGGAATGACCCGCTAGTTCAATCACGGGCGAATCGGCCAGAGCATTTGCCACGGCCATTTCATCTTCCTCTATCCCAAAAGACGTTGCCGCACCTAGCAAGACTGGAACAGAAACGCCATTACAGAATGCAAATTCCTTGAGACCTCGTTTAATGTAATCCATAAGATGTCTATCCAGAATTCTCATGACGAGATGCTGGTTATCAATCTTCATTGCACGGTGAAAAGACAAATTCCTTCCATATTCCTTATCGTTAGCCACGGCCATTGCCGATGAAATGTAGGCTCCACCGTCTATTGGCTGATGTGTAAGTATCGGTAGTTTTTCAAGAGAGGCTTCGATTTCCTTGTACCCCTTTGCTTCTCCGACATCCGGTGTTTTGGTTTCCCTCACAGCCTTTGATATCTTTTCAAGAACCTCATCTGGCGCACATTCAAGTCCCAAGGCTACTAGTTCCCGGCTTGAACAAATGTTGGTTATGCATGGAAGAATACTCCCCTTCACATTTTCCAGGTAGAGCGGTCTATCATTCGCTTCTTCCATCAAGGCAGCAACTTCATAGACAGGATCTACTTCTTTTGTTATT
>CAZXZT010000033.1:0-7988 GCA_964645695.1 uncultured archaeon | reverse complement strand
GGAGGGAAATAATGGCCCGTTTAGATACTATCCGAGCGCTCGAAAGGCGCGGATTGTCACCTGAACTAGCCGAGAAAGTGGTTGATTTGGAATTCCAGTTGGGCACTCTGAAGAAAAGCGAATTGAAGACACTGGAAAAGGACTTTAGCTACAAGGAGATTCTTCAACTGATTGATGTTTCCAAAAACAACAAAATCAACCGTGATGAGATTGTTGCCAAGGCTATAGAACAGGGAGATGTTCAGGACGGGCCAATCTCTGCCGACCAGGCTCTTAGAAGGGTGGAAAAGAAACTGGGCGTTATCTGGTCACTACCGGAAGGATACACTATAGATGGTTTGCAATCACATATTTCCAAGAGGGGTCAGCTCTTGCTGGGCGTTGCCTTTCCGATAAACTCCAAACAGTTCCGCTACCCATTCAATGGTTATGTGTATCTGAAGACCAGAGGAATCTGCTATCAGTCTGTAATTAGTGAAGTTGTTTCTTTTGACAGACCGGATATTCCCGAAGAGGATACCTTGCTTCTCCCGGCCCACACGGAAGAACCATACGTCACATTCCTCAGGATTAAGAGACTGATTGAATTACCACGCACCATCAGGCTGGAAGAATTCCAGAAGATGGATGGAACTCAGGTCCGTTCTGCCCGCAACTATACCCAGATTGAAGATTCTCTGGATCTTGAGAGAGAACGCCTCAGATTCGAGCAGGAAAGGCTTGATGCAGTCAATCTATACACTGGCATGGGGCTTAGCGAAAAAGTCTCTTTGGGCCTTTACACACACGGCATATTCTTGGCTTCTCAGGCCGTCATTGCTACTGATAATGAACTGCGAATGGCTGGCGTTCCTGCGTCAAAAATCGCGAAATTCAGGGAAAACTCCGCAAAAGCCGCTGAGATTGAGTTGAAAGAACCGGGAGCTTCGAAAGGCATTGTTGTAGACGAAAAGAAGCCTGGGGTCGATACGGAAATGCGCAAGAAGTTGAACAGATATCGCAAACAGGCGATCAAGCTGGCAGAAAAACTGTCAGAAAGATATATTGAAGAAATAGCACGCAAGGCCGAAACCGGAAAACTGGGCAAGAAACCAATCGAAGATCTGGTCAAGGAATTCAAGAAACTCGAAGATCATGAAACGAAGATAGAACAGATTATCAAAAAGAAGGGAACGACTCTACCCCAGGGAATCCTACGTGAAATCGCGGGAAAGTGCATAGCGCACGGGATAAAGGGCAAGAAAATGGAGGAGATTGTACACGGGGCCATAGACCAGTACGACCGTAATCTAGTCGATGCAACTGAGGCCGTAGGCGTTATTGCCGCGCAGTCCATTGGCGAGCCGGGAACGCAGATGACCATGCGTACCTTTCACTATGCCGGAGTTGCAGAAATGAATGTTACGCTTGGATTGCCAAGACTCATAGAAATCGTGGATGCAAGAAGAATGCCGAAGACCCCGATAATGGAGGTTTATCTTGACCCTATAATTTCGTCCCGGAAAGGCAAAGCTCTTGAAATCGCCTCCTTGATTGAAGCAAAATCCGTTTCTCAATTGGCCAAAATAAGCACAGATATCACTAACCTAAAAGTACTGGTAGAACCAGATATCAAGGTCTTGAAAGCGCGGGGCCTATCAATTGAAGAATTGGGCGCCAGAATCAAGAAAAAGGGGCGACTCAAACACAAAATGACCATTGAAAAAGGCATGATAACGCTTGAGGAAGAGGAAGTATCGTTCAAGAAGCTCTACATACTTGAAGACAAGATTAGCCATCTCATGATAGATGGTATCAGTAATATTAAGAGAGCGATTGTAAGGAAGGAAAATGACGAATTCGTGATATTTACAGAAGGATCTGATCTTAAGGCCATTCTGGAAGTGCCTGGTGTAGATCTAACCCGGACGAGCACAAATTCCATACATGAAATTGCCGAGGTTCTGGGAATTGAAGCCGCAAGAATCGCAATTGCCATTGAACTTCACAAGACGTTGTCCGAACAAGGGCTGTCTGTGGATCATAGGCATAATATGCTGGTATCAGATGTGATGACTAATACGGGTTCCATACGGGCAATCGGAAGGCACGGAATCTCTGGTGCGAAGGTCTCTGTTCTGGCCCGTGCGGCCTTCGAGATAACGTCTACTCATCTGTTGCAGGCCGGGCTCACTGGTGAGACTGATGTACTGGTAGGTGTTGCTGAGAATATCATAGTTGGGCAACCCGTCCACCTAGGTACTGGTGCGGTCAGCGCGATATACAAGCCCAAGAAGAAGGCCAAGAGAGGCAAATAGATGGACCTGAACAAGGCATTAAGACGCGCGATTGACACGGGAAACGTGCACATTGGTACCAGGCAATCATGCAGGGCCATTGAATCCGGTAATGCCAAACTGGTGATTATAGCTTCGAACTGTCCGGAAGAAGCTACAAACGTGGCTAAAAACGGAAAAACTCCAGTACACAGTTTCAGTGGCAACAATTCGGCTCTGGGGGCTGCCTGTGGTAAGCCTTTCCCGATTTCTGCGGTGGCTATCCTCGATGGGGGAAAATCGGACGTGCTTACACTGAAAGCCGATTAAATTATACCGAAAGTTTAAGCTCTCTTCCTATGTTGCGCCGGCAATGGCTTTTCCAATAGATATCAATAAATTCGTGAAATTGAATTTAACCCTGAAAAAGGGGCTTTCGGATAAAGAACTCAATGGCCTGTCAGAAAATATCGAATTGATGAGAGATGCAATTGTCGCAACAACGGCATTCGCTAGGGCCAAAGGAATAGGGGGGCATACAGGAGGACCATACGACATAGTCCCGGAGGCGATAATTGTCGATGCATTGCGAGATGGGGGCGCTCCAATACATGATGAATTCTTCGATGAAGCCGGGCATCGCTCGGCTCTGCAATATGTCAGGGGTGCGATAAGAGGAAAACTCGACCCGGAAAAATTGATGCATTATCGCGAATATGGATCAGGTCTAGCAGGGCATCCGGAACCGGAACTTCTGGATTGCATTGACTTCTCGACAGGCAGACTGGGACACGCGGCAGGGCACGTCAATGGCGTTGCAATGGCAAATCCTGGGAAAGCCGTAATCATGTTTGGTTCAGACGGTTCTCAGATGGAGGGCAACGATGCTGAAGCCGCAAGACTGGCTGTAGCCAATAATCTCAATGTCAAATGGATTATAGATGACAACAATGTGACTATTGCAGGGCACCCTGGAAACTACATGTCCGGATTTGATGTTGGCAAAACACTGGAAGGTCACGGATTTGAGACTTTTACATGTGATGGAGAGGATTATGTCGATTTACATGATTCTATAGTGAGATGTTTGAAGGTCGATGGTCCTGCCGCTGTAATCTGCAAAAGAGTGATGGGGCCAGGAATACCTGATCTGGAAGGTACTAGCAACTTACACGATGTGATTCCTTTCGATACAGGTGTAAAATATCTGACAGAACGAGGGCATTCTGAAGCGGTCAAGACACTTGAGGAGATTGCTGAAGCCAAGAGCGAAATGGCTACAATAGAATTCAAAGGTTCTGGGGAAAAGGGAGCTTGTCGAAAACAATTCGGCGCATCGGTGGCAAGTATCCTTAGGGATATGTCAGAAAGCGACAGGGGACGAGTACATGCCTTTGATTCGGATTTAGAAGGGTCTGTAGGTTTGACTGCCATCCGAGAAGAATTTCCGGACTGTTTTACGAGTGCAGGGGTTCAGGAAAGAGGAAATTATTTGGCAGCTGCCGGTTTCGGTTCCAAAGAAGGAAATCTAGGAATATTCGCAACCTTCTCGGCATTCATGGAAATGGTTATCTCAGAGATTACCATGTCCCGATTGAACGAGGCCAATGTTCTTGCGCACTTCTCGCACGCCGGTGTGGACAATATGTCTGATAATACCTGCCATTTCGGACTCAACAATTTCTTTGCAGACAATTATGTTGAAGAAGGGAGCAGTACTGGTCTTTACTTTCCAGCCGATATCAACCAGATGGATGCTGTGATCAAGCGAATATTTCACGACCATGGAATAAGATTCGTATTCTCCAACCGTTCCAAAACGCCTACAATATTCGATGAAGAGGAGCAGGAATACTATGGTGGCGGGTACGAATTCACGCCCGGTGTAGATGAAATTATCAGAGAAGGTGACGCCGGATGGATTGTTTCGTACGGCGATATGTTACATCGATGTTTGCACGTTGTTGAAGAATTCAGGGAGAATGGTGTCAGAATCGGATTAATCAATAAAGTCACCTTAAATGCAGTGGATGAAGAAATGATGGAACGCATAGGAACTTCTCCTTTTGTGATGGTTGTGGAAAGCCTGAATTCCAGAACTGGACTGGGCGTTCGCTTTGGTACCTGGCTACTGGAACGCGGTTTCTCACCAAGATATGATTACATGGGAACGACCCGGCCGGGGAATTGTGGACAAGAAGAACAGATACTGCATCAAGGTCTAGGTACCGATGCCGTAAAGGAAAAATTATCTAACTTCTTATAGAATAGAGAAATCATGGTCTTCATGGCCATGGGAATACCTGCACGAATCTTTGCAATCATGCTACGGATTTCCCCCGGTCGTGTCCGCCACTGGATGTGGAGATGGTGGTACCAAAGATTAGCGAGAGCACATCAAAGAGCCGATTTCCGCTTTATGAATTACGGCTACAAAGATGATGAAGAACTGAAATTATCCGAGGAAGATGAACCGAACCGACTTTTCATCCAGCTGTACAATATGAACATTCGCGATGTGAATCTGAAGGGAAAAGAAATTGTTGAAGTTGGGTCTGGGCGTGGTGGTGGAGCTTCCTGGATTGCAAAAACATATGAACCAAAAAAGTTGATAGGTTTTGATTTCTCCAAAGATGCCGTTGGATTGGCGAATAATTGGTATGCTTCACAATCCAATCTATCTTTCAAAGAAGGCAACGCTGAATCACTTCCATTAGAGGGTAATTCTCAGGACGTAATTTACAATGTGGAATCATCACATTGTTATGGAAATGTTGAAGCTTTTGTGAAAGAAGTTTATCGTGCACTTAGAACTGGAGGGAATTTCTGCTGGACCGATTTTAGAGATAAACCAACTATGGAAAAATTACATGATACATTTCTGGACTCGGGATTCCAAATTGTGTCAAATAGGGAAATTACCTCGGAAGTTCTTGTGGCTTTAGATGAGATAAATGAAACTAAAGTTCAGAGCATAAGAGAAAGTGCCCCAAGAGCTATGAGAAAAAGTTTCGAGACCTTTGCTGGAGTTCAAGGAACGCCTGTTTATGAGGCGTTTAAATCCGGTAGCCTGCATTATCATAGGTATCTTATGGTCAAATCATGAACGGAAGAACTTGTCTAATCACAGGAGCTACTGACGGAATAGGCAAGGAAACTGCTATTGGAATGGCCAAGAACGGCTACAACTTAATCCTTATCGGAAGAAACGAAGAAAAAGGAAAGAAAGTCTCGGATGAGATAAGAAAAATAGCGGACAGTATCGATATTGATTTCTTCACAGCTGACCTGATGTTAATGAAAGAAGTTTCAAGAGTTGCTGATGAGGTTTGTCAGAAATATGACTGCATTGATGTTCTAATCAACAATGTTGGAGCCTATTTTGCCTTCAGAGATGTTACGGAAGAAGGATTCGAGCGTACCTTTGCCCTGAATCATCTGGGATATTTCCTGATGACAAAAAAATTGTTGCCTCTTGTTGAGAAAAGTGATTACAAAAGAATAGTCAATGTTTCGTCAAGTGCCCATTACGGAGTCAGCTTTGAATTCGATAATCTCAATGGAGAAAAGAAATATCGAGGTTTCAGAGCCTACCAGAAATCCAAACTAGCCAATGTTATGTTCACTTATGAATTGGCCAAAAAAGTAAAAGATAGTGGAATTACAGCAAATTGTTTGCATCCTGGATTTGTGGCTTCTAAATTTGGCAATAATAATAATTTTCTCTGGAGAGGAATAATTGGTTTTGCAAAAGCTCTGACGGCGATAAATGTAAAGAAGGGGGCCAAAAACAGCATTCATTTGGCTTGTTCGGATGATGTCAAGGATATTACTGGAAAATTCTTCGCCAATTGCGAAGTGAAGAAGGGCTCCGCCAAGGCCAAAAATGATGAACATAATCGTAGGCTTTGGGATATCTCAGAGGAGGCGGTGGCGCCTTTCATTTAGATCAAGGGGCTCCAAAGTTTTAAAGACTGCATTGGCAACATGTGAACATGGATACTAAGACACTGTTTATGGCAGTGCTAATAGCAGGAATGATTGGGGGCTTTGCACTGAACAATTCGCTGTTCAGAGGCAATATAGATGTTGGAGCGGAAGCACCGGATTTCACACTGGTGGATCCTGACGGAAATGAATTCAGTTTATCTGACTTTGAGGGTGAAAAGGTTATTGTCTTGGAATTTATGAACATGAGGTGCGGTACTTGTAAGAATTTCGAGGAAAACTCTCTGAAGAGCTATTGTGACGACACCATGCCAGAGGATGTGGAAGTGATTTCTATAACACAGACCAAGAACGCGGACGATGATGAGTTAACTGAAAGGACGGAGGAAATGGGGTGGGACTTCATCAAGGGTAGGGAGGAAGTTACCGACGCGTTCGGAGCTGATAGAAGTCCTACCGTTGTCATAATCGATAAGAGTGGGATGATTACCTTCTCAAATAGTGGTTCTATGTCACAGTCTGACTTGGAAAAAGAAGTCAACGCTGCACTACAATGAGCATTTGGTTCAAGAATTACACGATAAAAGATATCAAGACCAAGGGTACAATGGTCGAACATCTTGGTATCAAGGTGACTGAATTAGGTGAAGATTATGTGGTTGGTACCATGCCTGTTGATAACAGGACCAAGCAACCCTTCGGAATCCTGCATGGTGGAGCTTCTGTAGCACTGGCTGAAACTTTGGCGAGTTATGGCGGATACCTGACGGTTGATCCTGAAAAATATTACGTTGTAGGTGTCGAGATTAATGCAAACCATCTGAAGGTTGCTAAAAG
This sequence comes from uncultured archaeon, assembly GCA_964645695.1. Classification (GTDB taxonomy): domain Archaea; phylum Thermoplasmatota; class Poseidoniia; order MGIII; family CG-Epi1; genus CG-Epi1. The sequence continues at coordinate 948 of CAZXZT010000033.1, read as the reverse complement.
TGGGATAGTGACTGGCAAATGCAATCCTATCAAGAGAGGTCGTTCCACTCAAGTCTGGCAAACGGAGATAAAAAACGAAGATGGTGAACTTGTTTGTGTGAGCAGAATAACTTTGATGGTTTTAGACAAGAAGTAAACTATAATTGCATGATCAAGAGAAGCGACGCATAGCCTGTGAACATAAGGAAAGGTGTGTCCCAAGTGTGGGGTGAATAGGCCTCGGTCAAGGTCATTATCATGGGGACCAGAAGCATGGAGAGAATGAATTGCGTCGTAGTGAAATATTCGAAATGCATGGCCACGACTATAAACCCTGTAATCAACACACAGGCGCTTCCCTCTAACGTTCTCACGTATTCCTTATTTGTGAATAAGGCCCTAGTCTTGTATTCATGAGTGCCGAACCTGACGCCCACTGGTTCTGCTAGACCGTCTCCAACTATGTTAATTAGTATGGGTATGAGGACAAGTGATGCCAGACCCCATTGTCCGAATAGCCAGATCATAGGTAGCATCACTGCAAAACCTGCCGCCAATTGGGTCCAGAGCCAAATCAAAGTATAGGGCCTATCTTCAGGCCTATCAAAACCTTCGAACATGAGCTGAAATGGTGGAATGGTTTTTCTAATAGGTTCATAATATATGGCTAAACCTAGAGTAGATACTACACCAGTTATTGCAAGATAAATGAAGTCTGTGAAGGTCTCGGTATCAAATTGTTTATCGATGAAAACTGGTAAGAAGAAAAGTGCAAAATGATTAATCTTTCGGGTGTAATTTACTTTGATATTAAAATAACGCACCAATGCTCCTGACAAAAGCATCACTGCTGTAAGGGCAAAACCCTTCGCAACGGTTGACTGAATTTCGGGAGTAAGTTCCATTCACACCAAATGGTGGACCGGGCGAGATTTGAACTCGCGCCCTCCTCCATGCCAAGGAGGCGAT
>CAZXZT010000032.1:0-7993 GCA_964645695.1 uncultured archaeon | reverse complement strand
GATGCAACCCTGTCGGCCATGACCAAAACTGCCCAGAGAGCCGAGAACACCGATTTCTCAAGAGCTTACTACTCAAGTAAGCAGGGAATCCTAGCTTCTGAAGAGTCGCCATTGATAGGGGGAGTTGAAGACCTGAATGGAGTGTTTGAAATAGATGAAGAGGATCTGGCATTCTGTGAGGGATACAACGATTATGAACCACCCAGTGAACTTATTGTGAATAGTGAAGAAAATCCCGATTGCTATCAGAATTGGGTAGATAATGGAAATCCTGTATGGTCACAAGGATGGACACACTTTGCCTCTAACATTACTGTAGAATGGCCAGCAAATTCCGGTAAGTTGTGGTATCCTGAAGGAGGAGGCCTTGATCCTATCGGAGGAGATGGTATAGAACCGGACACTGATGGACACTGGTGGGCTTGTAAAGCTGATGTAGACCCGTCAATTGAGGAACTAGTTGAGGATGAAGTGCCTAGTCTGACTATGCTCGTATCTGTCCTTGCAATAGGCCTTATTGCAATAGCAAGAAGAAGGCACTAGGAAAACAGGAAATTGACTCAAGAGAGCCTGCTTTCGGGCGGGCTCAACGGGGGCCTGTAGCATTAGCCTAGTTTTTGTCGTATATTGGAGTTTCATCGAGATGCATTGCTGCGACAAATATCCACCAAGATATCAGATCGAAAGATAATACCAGGCTCTGCTGGCCAGTGCCATTATCGATAACCATCATATCAATCATAGTTTCCAATGTGTCACATTCGGCATGATAGCAATCGGAACCACCCGTTAGACTTCCCCAATCTACACTGACAACACCTAATTGATCTGCAAATCTCTCATAATCTGAACGGCCTCTATCACTATCGTGTACTGATATTGATTGCCTCTTCTGATCTGAAGAATCAACATCTTTCATGGAAGCATAGCCTTCTGTGTTAAATATCTCACGACCTAAACGCAGTGCTTCAGATACATTATGATTATCTGTGCCAATCCATTCTAAAAGACCTATCATTTCCCATTGATCACCAAGATTCTCATCATCATAATTAGGTATGCAATCAACTACTAGAGTGTAATATCCTGGCCAATTGGTTCCAACTGCATCAGCATTCAGATAATTAGTAACAGTGACTCCTGATGGGATAGTCTCAATCCACATATCACTACCATCATATCCATTTTCTTCATTACTCCATAGACAAACGACAATAGTTCGTCTATGTTCGAACTGCGCAAGACCTCTAGCTGCCTCCATTACTAGTGCGACACCTGCTTTGTTATCATGAGCGCCAACACTAGTGCCTCCACCAGGACCACTACCTGGTTCTGCCACATCCAAATGCGCGCCTAAGACCAGCCATTCGTCTGGATACAAAGTTCCTGTTTTGTAACCACACACATTTTCAGCTCTGGGGCTACTGGAAGTCCGATAGTTGTGTATTTGGGCATCGTAACCGTACGAGGCTAGCTTACCACTAAAATAATTCAGAGCATTGGTATAGGCTGGTTGGGGTGGCTCTGTAAATGGTCCCCACAAATCATTGAAATCTCCGTCCACTGCAATTACCTCCATCATTTCAAATACTGTCAAACCATCAATTATGCCGGTACCATGCATGGACCCCTCCTCTATGGTATAACCCTCTCTAGATGGCCTTAAAACGTCTAGAAACGCGTATTCCACAGCTGACGCAGTTATATTGGAACGGTACAAAGAGGGATAAGTTGAATTTGATTCCGATCTTGCTCCTATGTTTCCGTCAAACCCCTGTAAGTGACCATCACGGGCAATCCATTCCCTCCAGCTTTCATTGGTTTTTCGGACTGGCCAGTCATCACGGCCATATTCAGCCATCAGAAAAATGCATTCAACAGCTCCAGGAGGTCCCAGAATCTGAATTCCATGGGTATCATATCCTGCATTGAAATCAAGAACTGTTCCATTCTGTACATAACCAGTGTCAGGATTGATAACCAGATACGGGACCATGACGCTCATCCGGGACGAACTGGTCAACCTGAGGGATTGAAAGACGCCCCCTTCCAGAGAATCCAGTGAAAAAGATATCTCCAGAGGTTCTTTTGGCTCCTCTTCCACACATCCGGAGATAGCAGGAAACAGAAGCAGAAAGACCACTATCTTCGAAACCGAGGAATTAGAGGACATCAGTATCCTACCAAATACATCCTTTTAATAATATATTAAATAAATAAGTATATTAATATAGAATAACGATTAATCGATTATATATTGTATAAAACTAATCTACCACTCTGCCTCGAACGTGCAGATATCACCGCATGTATTCTCGACAATGCCTGTGAACATGAAACCGTAAACCATCTCATTGACCTCGGGAACTCCTGCAATCAGATTGTGGGCCAGAGAATGATATTCCGGAGGCGCACCACTGTTTCCTTCCGGTACGGCCGGAAAACTCCCATCAAAGAAAACCGCGGCCGAACCCTCAACCGGGCCTTCTACCAACTCGACGCCGTAGGGGAACCTAGTGGACGTGCTCAGAACGGGAAGATCTGCGGATCTGCAAGCCCGGTCCGAGCTAAGCATCGGTACCTGTGCATCATTGACTGAATAAACAGCCAGGATTGTCTTGGGGTCAAGTACATCGCCATATCCCTCAGATATGAAATTTAGGTATATGTCAGGGTCTGTAGAATCCCACAGTTGCTGGCCCAGGGAAATCATGATAGCACGATCATTTCTTTCACGGTAGCCCAGGATTGAATTGAAAATAAGTTCGAATTGATTATAGTTAGTGGAACGTTCAATCATTGAGGAGAATCCTGAACCGCCAACCCACAATACACCTCTGTCAATATCGGGAGACAGGGCCATCAGCGTTCCTCCGTAGATTCCACCGAGAGAGTAGCCCATGTAATAGACCTCATTGAAATCTACCAGATTAGTCTCACCCGAATACAATTCCGGGATGTCCGAACAGACACCTTTCATGGTTCTCAGCATGGATATCTTGTTAATCATAGCCTGTTGCAATCTATCGGTCTGATGTTCAAAATAAGCTGGTTGAACTAGCATGTCTATCACAGTATCGTAATCTGATTGGCTCCAGCCGTACCAGTCGGTAGCTAAGAGAGAAACTCCATAGGTCTGGGCCCAGCCACGGACACCGCTAATTGTCGCTTCGCCAGTTCCCATGAAACCATGTCCAAAAACAACCAGAGGGGCCGGTGTACTGTTATCAGCAGACACTTGCGGAATTATCATTGTAAAAGGAACTTCGCTGTATCCTGTAAAAAGAGGATTGCCATCATCATCACGGCTCATCAATGAAGGAGGTTCATCCGGGTTCAGCAAGTACTGTGGAGTGGTAATAGTTCCTCTGATTCTACGGAAAGTCTGGTTATCGCCCCCATAATTATCCTCCGTAGAGGTTACATTGCACCCTATACCACCATCACCAAGTCGATCGAGTGCGTCTTCTCTCATATGGAGCATTCCTCCAACTATAGATTCCGTAGATGCCGTGTGGAATTCCCAGGCCGCCTGCAGATTTGCTTTTTCATATCCAAGGGATTCCAGTTTTTCAAAAAGATTGTCAAAACTTCCACGCCTAAACTCCACATCAGGAATATCTGTATTACTGCCATCAATTAGGGCCTTCAAAGCCAATGATGGCGAAATCAATTCTCCCGTAGTATTGGTCAAACCGAAGATGCCGATACCGTACGCAGTATTGTGATCGAGACCCCTCAAAGTCCTAATGTAGAGAATGGTAGGGCCTTTGTCATCTGTTCTGGAATCCAATTCAGCCCAATGTGCAACCTTCTTCCCTGTATCCAAATTTAGGATTACAGTTGGATGGCCATCAAGCAGGGATTTTTCTATTGTTGACTGATTGGCGACATCTGCAAGAACCGGATCATTCTCAAAAGCCGTCATTATCTGAGTAGAGGGGCTCATGCCGTCCAGCCTATTCAGTCCAGGAACCTCGACCTGCCTAAATGTTCCTGAACCAGGAACTGTTGTTGCAGTATAATTGACTCTGTAGCCTGTTGCTGTGGTTGAATCTTCACGCAGAAAAGCACTGGACGGAAAAGGAAGCATACAATGCAACGGATTGATATTATCGCATCCTTCCTCATAAGGAATTTCAATAGATCCCAGTTCCTCTGCTTCTTCTGCCAGATCTAGAGCCTTGGAATCATCCGTAACATCCAAATTATCCGTTTCGTCATCCAAACATCCTGGAAAAACGAACATTAGTGCAACGAGTATTGCAAGACTCTTGTGCACGCTTAACTATCTTCCTTCTCAGGTTCCTCGACTTCCTTCTCAGGTTCCTCGACTTCCTTCTCAGATTTTAATTTACTACTAATAAATTTGTTAAAATAGGAACTGTAGAGAATATCTCCCGTATCCTCATCAAACAATACATTTGCCTCCGTATCAAAAAACAGGGATCTTTTATCCTCTGCAAATGATCTGATGACCTCGCCCGTATTGACGTCGAAAAGAAGTTTGGAATCTGATTCAAAATATAATTCCGGCTCTGGAACAATGTCCTCCGGTTCATCTTCCAGTTGGCCATAAGTATAGGAAGTAAGATATATTGAAGAAAACAAAACTCCTGCAAGGAAAACTATGAATGCTGGGCCAATAGTCCACATAGAATTAAGTTCTACACCTTCTCCTTGCACCCATGCGTCGCAACCATCGTTCGTCCCGACTACGGTGATATCATTGGTATACAGACATTCCTTGAATCCACCAGCGTGATCCTGATGCATTGCACTAGGGATTCCTACGAGCGAATAAAATAACAAAAACAATGCAAACACAATAACAGATAGATGAGAACCAAATGAAGCCGCCAGCAAATCCGACCTCGTAACATTCATTTTAAATTGTTTGTTAAGCGTTTCAATTAAATCATAGTCTCTCAAAAAAATAAGACCCGATGAAACTATTGAAAGAGAAAATATCGCATAGAAAACCAGACCAATATTGTAGAAGACAGCACCTCTATATTCATAAACCATACACGTCGGTTCTCCCTCATCGCAGAGAACAGTGGAAGCTGAATAATCTATCTTGGATTCTCCAGCATCATTTGAGATCAAGACTCCGTCTATCTGATAATTATAATCTGATCCTGAATCCAGAAAAACCGTCTCCTCGGAAGTTACATGGGGATAAAAATCCTCCATGACGATAAACCATGTACCTGCGCCTCCGACGAATAAGATTGCAAAGGAAATCAATATAGGAACTATTGAAACAACCTGCGAGATTCTCTGGGGGGTGTCCACGACATATTGAATTGGTCCGTTATTTAATAGTTTACAAAACTAGCATATATATTATTATTGATTATATAATTATTTTATCTTTAATATTAATCAAAATAATAGTACATGATTGTCAAATAATAATCCTATAATTATTAATACTATTATGTTTTTAACAGGACGATGGGCGCAAGGTCTCTTTTTTTTATTATCCTGGTTGCACTGGTTATAGGCCTTGCTCTCATTCCTACAGCAAAAGCTACAGATGGTGTTGAAATAACATCATTGCAACACAGCAACGCCAGACTAGAGAACAGTATAGATTTGGAAATCAGCAATGGAGCTGATGAAACAGTCGATTACAACCTAGCGATAAGTCTTTTCAGCGAAGACTTGCAGGAAACCATGCAACTTGAATCTGCAAGCCTTACCTTTTCGATTGATTCGTTCCAGACCTACCAGACCACTTTTCCATTCACCATACCCCGTTCGGGCAACTATATTTTCAACCTGACTCTGTATTCCTCAGGAGAACTGGCCATATCTCACGCTGAGTACACATATCTTTTCTATGATAATACTAATATTCCACTTGACAGCATAATACATGATTACTATCTGGATGTCGATGGTACCAATTGGAAATATAATGATGAGAATGGACAGATAGAATTAACCAATATTGAAAGTAACTACGGGACTGGAGTAGTACTGGGTCCATTCAACACTGAAAAAAAGGAGAACAATGCACTTGAGATGGAAATCGGTTTTGATAAGCACGAATCATCTAGTTACACCATATCCTACACCACCGATTTTGACAGTGAACTGTTGTACAGTACGGAATGGAGCGACCTGCATTCCCTGGACGAGGAATCCGAAGATAAAATAGAGCTGGAAGTGATAGGTGAAGCAAATGTTTACATCAGATTACTTGCAACAGGTACTGACGCTGATGAAACAAATTACTGGATCCTGAAAAATGTGAATCACACGTACGTTACCACTAAACATAATCTTGAAACCTCGATAGACAAACACTATTTCTACACAACGGAACAGAATCCCGAGATATTCGTACAAGTTGAAAATATCGGTCTCTTCGACCAGCAACAAAACAACATATCTGTTGTCGTTGAACTTTACTCCATTGAGGGCTATATTGAATCCTACAGCCGTTCAACAGATTTGCTCTCGGGAGACTCGCAAATTATGGATTTTGGACTGGCCGGTATCAACTCTCCTGGAAATTATTACTGCAAAACAGAAATAACGTTAGTTAACGAGAATATATACAATAAACAATTCAACTCTTTCATATCGATTTCGCTTGAGGATCTAGGCACCCTTGAACTCACTTTCGAAAGTCCAGATTCGATAATCTCCATAGAATCTGATTATACGCAATTGAATTTACTAGTTGAAAGCTCTAATATAGATGATCTGAACTTCAGTTCACCCTATGAAAAAACCAGTCTCTTTGACAATTACTATTTAATTAAGGTGATCGAAAACAATGGTGACCTTATGATAAGCTCGAAGGACTCCGGATCATATGGCCATATCCTATCCGCAATAAGCATGGACCAGTACCGCTTCAGCGTCCGTACTGCAGAAGCCAGCACCGAAACAATTGAAGGAATAATCGCTCCCTCGGTATCATTTGAGAAAACCCAGCCGTATTCTGTTAACATTATACTGAATAACGAGGGCTTCTACACCGAGGAATACAGCCTTTCGTACATCTTTGCAGCAACTTTTGTTGATTCGATAGCAGGACCAAGTAAAGTCACCATCGAATCTGGAAAAAGTAGCATCATTGGAATTGAAATAAAACCTCTCTCAGAGACACCACGCGAAGGAGGGAGCCAGTTTAACATTGAAATCAGCAACAGAGAGGAAAATAAAATCCTGACCTATATCCTGAGTTACGAAAAAAGCGATATCGAAGTACTGGAACATAGTTGTAATCGGCACTCCGTTCTCCTTGGACAGAGCATTAGCTGTACAACTGTGATTACCAATAACGGCTATGTCAGCAATTCTCTGGACGTCGATATAGAAATTGAAAGCGAAGGAGCCGAAAATGAAGTTATTGAACGAGTCAGAATCGATAAACTTGATAACGATGAAACTTGGAGTGTAAGAATAACTTACAATCCGATAACCGAAGGCGAAAAGCTGATGTCCGTATCAATCCATGATGATTCGGAGTTAATCGCATCGTATGTAATGGCACAGTCGATAAATGTTGTGAAACCTGTAGAAGAACCGAAAGAAACTGCTACAACTTTCAGAATGCCAGAATTGAATCTTACACGGGAACTCTTTGCTCTATCTTTCCTGGGAGTGGGCTACCAATTCAGAAGATCGGAAAATTTCAAGTACTTTACATTCAAATTTTTAATTCCCCTTTACTCAAGATTGCAAAAAGATACACTGGCTGACGAGCCCACGCGCCAGAACCTTCTCAGACACATATACTCGGAACCTGGTGTAAATTTCTCGGAACTCAAGATAAAGTTTGGACTTCATAATGGAACGCTAGCACATCATATCAATATACTTGAAAATCATAAGATTGTCACATCTCACAGAAGCGGAAGACAACGACTTTTTTTCCCATTTGGAAGCGCTAACGCGTCCAAAATTCGAACGTCACTAATCACTAACGAAACCCAAAGGGAAATAATTGAGATTGTCAAGGACAACCCTG